>NZ_JASCYH010000014.1:0-56109 GCF_030011715.1 Gulosibacter sediminis
CGGTCTTCATGTGCGGCGAACTTGGGGGCGTACTCCTCTTCGAGCGCCTCGATCTCGGGTGTGGCGTCGGACGACGCGAGGGCGAACAGCACCGAACCCACGCGCCAGAGTAGTTCGCCCGAGGCCTCGAGCGCCTCGAGCGTGTTCGCGAAGGTGGCGGGCTCGGGGTTGCTCGCGATGGCGTCGATCGCGGCCTCGCGGTCGCGGAAACCCTGCTCAATTGCCGGAGCGAAGTGCTCGGGCAAAATGCGCTCAAAGTCGGGAAGCTCGTAGGGGAGCGGGGAAGGGGCGGCGAACGGATTCTCGGACGACAGCGCAGCAGTCATGCGCCTCACCCTACGCGTCGCCGTCTGGGTTAACCGAGCCAGTCGTCGTCGTCGAGGTCGAGCTCGGTCTCGCCGGGCGCGAGTGTGGCGGCGGTGCCATCCTCGCGTTCGAGCACGCGGAGCCCGGATGCGTGGGTCGCGATCGCGCGCCCCTCGAGCCAGGTGAGGGTCCAGTCGCCGGCGAAGTCGCCGTCCGACTCGAGCTCCGAGCAGGCCTCGGCCACCGGGGCCGGGATGCTGCTCGGCGCGGGCGAACCGACCGACCAGCGGGTGCCGATCTGCATGCTGCCTCCGATTCGGCGACGAAAACGAACGTGCTCGGGTGACAACTTGGCCTGCGTCGCAGAAGTCATCAGTGAGTTGTACATGAGGATAGGCGAAGCGGGTGATGGTGTCTGGACGGTGTTCCTCTTAGATTGAATTTGTGCCGCGCTCTGCGTGGCACTCCCGGTATTTCTTGCCGGGACCCTGGGGAGGGAATCGCCGGGTGGTGGTGTTCAGGGGGAACGCCGCCACCCGGTTCACTCATTTCCTGCGCCGATCGGGTGGTGCGCCGTCACGGGTTCGTGGAGAGGTACGTGTCGGACTCGTAGAGGTCGAATGCGAGCGTGCCGGTGAGGTTCTGGACGGTTCCGTTGACCGTGATCGTGCGGCCGTCGGCGGTGACGGTGGCCGAATAGTTGATCGTTGCGACGACGGTGACGGCGTCCTGCCTGTTATAGCGGTGGCTCGTGTGGGTGTCGCTGAGTTCGGGGAGCCCCTGATCGGCCCACGACGAGCCGGGCGTCTCGAGCGTCTGCGAGGTACCGTCGCCGTAGTCGTACGTGGTCGAGACGGGTGTGAAGGTGACAGTGACCTGGTGCCCGAGCACGGTCGCGCCGACCGAGTGGGTGGATGCGGTGGTCCAGAAGTTCACCGGCTGGCCGAGGATCGCCCAGCCATTCGGCTCCATGAAGAGCTGTGCCTGCGACGGGGCGACGTTCGCGAGATCGGTGACCTGGATGACGTCGGGCAGCGGTGCCGGGCCCGATGTGTTGGTGTCGACCGGGGCAGGGTCGCCGAAGTCGAGGCCGTCCAGGCAACGCTCCTCGGCGGTGCCGTTCACGCACGGACCGTCCGGCACGTATGACGTGCCACCACCCGAGCCACCAGAGCCACCGGACCCGCCACCACCGGAGCCGCCTCCCGACCCGCCCGAGCCCCCGCCGCCCTGCGAATAGTCGATCGAAACATCCACCGACGCCCCGTCACTGTCTGCGCAAGTGGTTAACCAAGGAGACGACGAATCACAGCTGGATGCTGCGACTGCACCCTGGGGAGCGATCAGGCTTGCGAGAACTCCGAAGAGTAGCGTTACTGACAGAGATCGAGTTCTGGCCATAGCTTCTGTGCATCTATCTGCGGGGTATCGGTCAAATTCACAATGCGAACCTCTGCAGGTTGAATAACTCCGGAGCGTTCCTCGCCATACTCAGCGCCCGTGCCGTCATAGACCTGGCTATCGCCAAGGTCGATGCACACATACACGCTGATTTCGTTGTTTTTGTATTGCTGTATATCTGCGTGCACGACAGAGAGGTCACCCTCAACAGTGAGTTCGTCAGATGTCGCTACCTCCACGAGGTCATTGAGGTAGCCCTCCATGTTCTCTGTCGTCAGCAACTCAAACGCTTCCGTCTCGACGCCGCCCGAAGCAAGTACGTCGCGTTCTGCGTAAAGAAACTCTTCGTAGGTCGCAACCGCGATGTCGAGGGCCTCCGACTCGGTGAGTTCGGTAGGCGCGGGCGTCGGGTCAGCCCCCGAGGTTGTTGCCGAGGCGGAGCCGGTCGGGGCCGCGTCGCCGCTGCCGGCGCATCCGCTCAGCGCGAGCAGCGCTGCGGCCGCGACCAACGCGATGGCGTGCCGGCCTTCGCTGCGTGAACCTGGTGTGCGCATCCGCCCTCCTCAAAATGAAGCAACCCGCTGAGGGTACGAAACTTTGGCAATCGCGTATCCGACTTATCCACAGGCGCGCGATCGTCGCGCGGCGGGCGAAACACCGGATAGGCTAGGGCCATGGAAATGTTCTTCGAGATTCTCTTCCTGGGTCTGCTCAGCGCTGCGGTTATCGGCATCCTGGGCGTCAGCGTCGTCGTGCTCCGCCGCCTCTTCAAGGGCCAGAGCTAAACCACATGATCGAGATTCCGGTCGGGCTGCAACCCGAACTGGTTCCGCTGGCCTGGGTGATTGGCACCTGGGAGGGCACCGGCATGATCGAATACTCGGTCGACGAGCAACTCCGCGAACACGCGTTCCGCCAGCAACTCGAATTCACGCACCGCGAGCTGCCGTTCCTCGAGTACCGCTCGCAGCTGTGGCTGCTTGACGACGAGTCGGGCGACGAGACGCCGCTCACCGCGGAGTCCGGATACTGGCGGCTCGCGCGCCCGCGCACCGACGGCGACGTCGGTCCGGGCATTCTGCCGCCCTCCGGAGTTGCACCCGTTCAGGGTGTTGATGACGTCGAGGCGCTGCGCAACGCGACCGGCGGGTTCGACCTCGAGGTGACCCTGGCGCATCCGACCGGCCTCACCGAGATCTACACCGGCACCATCACCGGCCCGCGCATCGACCTCGCAACGAACTCGGTGCAGCTCGCCGAGGGCGCGCACGCCTACGAGTCCGCGACGCGCATGTATGGGCTCGTCAACAACATGCTGTTCTGGGCGTGGGACATCGCGGCACTCGGGCAGGAACTCGCGAGCCACGCGTCCGGCCAGCTCAGCCGAGTTTCAAACGAATCGGACCAATCGTGACCTCCCCCTTCCTCGATCGCCCCGGCGCGGTCGCCGTCGAGTCCGGCCCCGACGTCGGTGTCGCAGCCCATTACGGTCAGCCGCTACCTGAGCAGCGCGCGCTCGCGGCGGGCGACGCCATCGTCGACCTCGGCCACCTCGGCGTCGTCGAGGTGCGCGGCGCCGACCGCCTCACCTGGATCAACTCGCTCACCAGCCAGCACGTCGTCAATCTCGCTGACGGCGTGAGTGCCGACGACCTGCTCCTCTCGGTGCAGGGCCGCATCGAGCACGAGTTTGGGATGCTCGACGACGGCAGCAGCGCCTGGCTCATCACCGAGGCGGCCGCGGCCGCCGACCTGGCCGCGTGGTTCACGAAGATGCGGTTCATGATGCGCGTCGAGGTGCTCGACCGCAGCGACGACATCTTCCCCGTCGGAACACTGGCCGACCGCGACCTCGGGGCCACCCTCGTGTGGCGCGACCCGTGGGCGCAGGGAGCGATCGGCGGCGTGACCTACGCCGCGACCGGCACCCACCCCGGCACCGCCTTCACCCTGCAACTGCACCTGCTCGAGGCCGACGCCTACCGCGCCGCCGCGCAGGCCGAGCAGGTCGCCGGCGTCGACGCGCTTGAGACCCTCCGCATCGCCGCGTGGCGACCGCGCGAGGGCCGCGAGTTCGACGATCGCGTGCTGCCGCACGAACTCGACCTGCTGCGCAGCGCCGTGCACCTGACGAAGGGCTGCTACCGCGGTCAAGAGACGGTCGCGAAGGTGCACAACCTCGGCCACCCGCCGCGGCGCCTCGTGCAGCTCGACCTCGACGGCACGCTTGCCCAGCCGGACGCCCTCGTGTACGTGCCCGGCAACGACAAGCCCATCGGCAGGGTGACGTCGTGCGCGAACCACTTCGAAGACGGCCCCATCGCGCTCGCGATCGTGAAACGCGGCACCGACGTCGACGCGCAGCTCGAGGTCGCCGACGGCGACGACGCGCGCATCGCGGCGGCACAGACAGTGATCGTGCCACAGGGCGCCGGCAGCACGGTCGACCTCAGCGCCTTCCGCGGCCGCTAATCAAGCCCGCGCACGCTGTGACGAATGTCACGGCGAAGTCGTGACGCTTCAGCGAGCCTGGGCGTTGGCCTGCGACGCATGCTGGTGGCATGAACACCGAACGCAGCTCCGGCACCGCACTGCAACTCACGGGCGTCACGAAATCCTTCCGCGTAGGCACCGAAACGGTCCGCGCCGTCCGAGGCATCGACCTCTCCATTCAACGCGGCGAGATCGTCGCGCTTCTCGGTGCGAACGGCGCCGGCAAGACCACGACGCTCGACATGGTGCTGGGCCTCACCCCGCCCACCTCGGGCGAGGTGCGTGTGCTTGGTGACACCGCCGAGCACGCGGTCGCAGGCGGCCGCATCTCGGCCGTGCTGCAGACCGGCGGCCTGCTGCGCGACCTCAAGGTCGGCGAGACCGTGAAGCTCATCGCGAGCACGTACCGCCACCACCTCGACGTGGACGAGGTGATGCGTCGCACCGGCCTCGAACGGCTCGCGAATCGCATGGTCTCGAAGTGCTCCGGCGGCGAGCAGCAGCGGCTGCGCTTCGCGCTCTCGCTGCTCTCGGAGCCCGAACTGCTCATTCTCGACGAGCCGACCGCGGGCATGGACGTCAACGCCCGCCGCGAGTTCTGGGGCACCATGCGCAAAGAGGCGCTCGAGGGCCGCACCATCATCTTCGCGACGCACTACCTGCAGGAGGCCGACGAGTTCGCCCAGCGCATCGTCATGATGGCGGGCGGCGAGATCGTCGCCGACGGCAGCGTCTCCGAAATCCGCGCCCTCGCGGGCCGCAAGCACGTGTCGGCCAGGTGGGCGGATGCGCGCGACGAGGAGCTCGCGGGGGTCGCGGGCGCCGAGCGGGTCCTTCGCCGCACTGGCGAGCGCGTCACCTTTGAATCGGGCGATGCCGACGCGACAGCCCGCTACCTCCTCACCGAGACCACCGCATCCGACCTCGAAATCGTCGCGGCCAGCCTCGACGACGCCTTCAGCGCCCTCACATCGACCGACCGCACGCCAGCCACGACCAAGTAGGAGCCAGAGATGTCTGCAACTGCCGCCGCCCCCGCATCCACACCCCGCAACGCCACCAAGGTTTCTGGCACCAACATGATCGGCACCTATGTGCGCATCGAGCTCGTGCGTCAGCTCCGCCAGGTTTCGAACCTCGTGTTCATGGTCGGCCTGCCGCTCATGCTCTTCTTCATCTTCGGCGCCATGCAGGAGTATTCGACGACCGAACTCCCGAACGGCAACGGCAACGTGTCGGCGTCGATCATGGTGTCGTTCGCGTCGTACGGTGCGATCACCGCCACCGCAGGGCTGGCCGGCTCGGCTGCGATTGAGCTGCAGCAGGGCTGGGGCCGCCAGCTCGGCATCACCCCGTTCCGCGGCACGCACTTCCTCGTCTCGAAGACGATCGTGGCGATGGTGCTCGCGCTGCTGCCGGTCGGCGTCATCTTCCTCGCCGGTGCCCTGACCACGGCCCGCCTCGACGGTTGGATCTGGGTCGCGTGTGGCGTGCTCGTGCTCGTGCCGGCTGTCGTGTTCTCGCTCTACGGGCTCGCGATCGGCACGCTGTTCCGCAGCGAGACGGCGGTGGGCGCCGCGAGCGGCATGATCGTGATCTTCATGTTCCTCGGCAACGCGTTCATGCCGCTGTCGGGCTTCCTCTTCGACCTCTCGCCCTTCACCCCGGTTTGGGGCGTCATGCAGCTCGCCCTGTGGCCGCTGCAGGAGGGCACGGTGCTCAGCACCGACAACCTCACGCAGTACGAGGTCTGGCAGCCGATCACCAACGTCGTGGTGTGGGGCGTCATCTTCGCCGGGCTAGCCGTACTCGGGGCGCGCCGCGGCACGAGCCGCCGCTGACTCCAGCCTCTAGGCTGATGGCACTGTGAAGCGAATCCTGCGATACGAAGATCTCTACGCCGGGGTGTGGCTGGTATTCCTGCTCCTCCCGGTGCTGTTCGTCGCGCTCTATTCAGACGCCGGCGTGTGGTGGGACGTCGGGGCCTACGTCGCCATTGCCGCGTTCGCGGTGATCTACATCGTGGTCTTCCGGTGCATGATCGCCCGTGACATGCCGTCGATCGTTGCCGGTGCTCGCCCCAACCTCGGCTTGGCGAGCATCGGCACGGTGCTGCTGCTCGGCTGCATCGCGATCACGGTGCCCTCGCTTGGCCCCAACGCGACCGCGATGATGCCGTTCCTCGCGGCGCTGTGGATGTGGGCACTGCCGATGGGCCTCGCGATGTTCGCGGCGGCGGTGTGGTGGTTCGTGTCGATGGGGTTCATCTGGCTCTACCTCGGCCCCGACATGGCGAGCGTCTGGATCGGCCCGACCATGGCGCTCCTGTTCATCTGCTTCTTCCGCTTCTTCAACGAGCGCGCGGCGCGCGAGGAGTCGCTCGCGACCGAGCTCGCGACGGCACGTGAACGCGAGGAGATCTCGCGCGATGTGCACGACCTGCTCGGCCACTCGCTCACGGCGGTGTCGCTCAAGGCACAGGTGGCGAGTCGCTTTCTGCGCACCGAACCGGACCGCGCCGAGGCCGAGCTCGAAGAGCTCTTGCAGCTCACGCAGTGTTCGCTCGAGGAGGTGCGTGGTGTCGTGGGGCGCATGAGCACGCCCGACCTGGCGTCGCAGCTCGCCGCGGCGCGCGAGGTGCTCGAGGCCGCCGAGGTTCACGTCGAGGTGCGCGGCGCGAGCGAGCGGGTGCCCGCGCCGCGCCGCGCCATGTTCGCCTGGGCCCTGCGAGAGGGCACCACGAACGTCGTGCGCCACGCGCAGGCCGCGAACGTGACGATCACCCTCGAGCCGGACCGCCTCGAGGTCGCCGACGACGGCCGCGGCATCTGCGCAGAGGAGGGCCACGGGCTGACCGGGCTGCGTCGCCGCATCGAGGAGGCTGGGGCCACCCTGCGCCTGCGACCCACGAACGCGGCGCTCGAGCGCCCTGGCACCCAACTCATCGTGGAGTACGAGTCATGAGCATCCGCATCCTTATTGCCGACGACCAGGACCTCATTCGAGGTGCCCTCGCCGCCCTGCTCGGGCTCGAGGAGGACCTCGAGATCGTTGCGCAGACAGGGCGGGGCGACGAGGTTGCCGCGCTCGTGGCCGAGCACAACGTCGACGTGGCCCTGCTCGACATCGAGATGCCCGGACGCAACGGCATTGACGTCGCGGCCGAGCTCACGAACTCGGGCTCGGCGTGCCGCGCCCTCATCGTCACGACGTTCGGCCGCCCGGGCTACCTTCGCCGCGCCATGGCCGCGGGGGCACGGGGCTTCGTTGTGAAGGACACTCCGGCCGAGCAACTCGCGAAGACGATCCGCGAGGTCGCCGCGGGGCGCCGCGTCGTCGACCCCGTGCTCGCGGCCGAGTCGATGGGTGTGGGGGAGAGCCCGTTCAGCCCGCGTGAGGCCGAGGTGCTCGCCGCCGCGGCCGACGGGGCGAGCGTGCGCGAGGTTGCCGCGCGGGTGCATCTTTCGGCAGGCACCGTGCGAAATCACCTCTCGGCGGCCATCGGCAAGACCGGCGCCGGCAACCGTGCCGAGGCCGCGCGGATTGCTCGGGATCGCGGATGGTTATTGGACACGTGACCTCGCTACGCTGAAGTCATGAACGCACCGCTCACGCTCATCCTCGTCCGCCACGGTCAGAGTGACTGGAACGAAAAGAATCTCTTCACCGGTTGGGTCGACGTCGACCTCACGGACCAGGGTCGCGCGGAGGCCAAGCGCGCCGGCGAGCTGATCCGCGACGCCGAGCTCGCACCCGACATCCTTTACACCTCGCTGCTCACGCGCGCCATCGAGACCGCGAACATCGCGCTGAAGGAGGCCGGGTTCAACTGGATTCCGGTGAAGCGCGACTGGCGCCTCAACGAGCGCCACTACGGCGCGCTGCAAGGCAAGAACAAGGCGCAGGTGCGCGACGAGTTCGGCGAGGAGCAGTTCATGACCTGGCGCCGCTCGTATGACACGCCGCCGCCCGCCATTGCCGACGACAACGAGTTCTCGCAGATCGGCGACCGCCGCTACGCCGCCCTCGGTGACGATGCTCCGCGCACCGAGTGCCTCAAGGACGTGCTCGAGCGACTCCTGCCCTTCTGGGAGTCCGACATCACCGGTGACCTCAAGGCTGGCAAGACCGTACTCGTCGCAGCGCACGGCAACTCGCTGCGCGCGCTCGTGAAGCACCTCGACGGTATCTCGGACGACGAGATCGCCGGGCTGAACATCCCCACGGGCATTCCGCTCGTCTATCAGCTCGACCCCGAGACGCTGCAGCCCGTCGCCCCGGCCGCCTACCTCGACCCCGAGGCAGCCGCCGCGGGTGCCGCAGCCGTCGCAAACCAGGGCGCCCAGAAGTAGCGAACGCCAATAAAGAACGGCCCGTCTCCGATTGGAGACGGGCCGTTCTTCGTTGTGGCGTCGAGCGGGCCTAGGCTTCCTGCTCGGTGCCCTCCTGCTGGTAGCGGATGCGCTTCGCAATCGACACGGCGTGGTCGGAGAAGCGCTCGAGGTAGCGGTTCGCGAGGGTCGCGTCGACGACCTGGGTCGGCGAGGCCTCCTGGTTGCCGTCCTGCTCGAGCTCGCCGAGGGTGTCGAGCACCTGCTTGTGCTTCGCGTCGATTTCGTCGTCAGCCGCAACGATCTCGTCGATGAGGTGGGGCTCTTCGCTCTCGAAGAGTCGCACGAGACGCTCGGCCTGCGCAACGTCGAGCGCACCCATCTCGAGGAGGTGCTGACGCACCTGCGAGGCGCCCGACTCCTCGGGGTAGCGCATGCGGGCGAGCTGCGCGATGTGCGCGGCGAGGTCGCCCATGCGCTCGAGCGACCCACTCATGCGCATCGTCGAGACGATGAAGCGAAGGTCGTTTGCGACCGGCGCTTGCATGAGCAGGATCTCGAGAGTGAGGTCGTCAAGCTGAGCCGTCTGCTCGTCGATCTTGAGGTCATCACCGATGACCTCGTCAGCCACGGCGACGTCGGAGTGCGCGAACGAGGCGAGGGCACGAGTCATGGCCGACTGCACGTGGTTGGCAATGTTGACGAGGCCGCCCTGCACCTGGGCGAGCTCCTGCTGGAAAATTTCACGCATGATCTGTCCTTCGATGGAAGTGGAACTTAGTGGGCTTATGCCAAAAAGAAGGGCCGATGAACTCGGGTTTGGTTCTCCACGCTAGTGGCTGCCGGTGACGTGGCGGTGAACAGCACGCGCCAAACCGGTGATTGCCGAACCCAGGGCAGTGACAACCGACGGCTCCTATGCTTAAGCGTTGTGAGTCCCGGCTTGATTTTCTTCCTCGCGATCCTGACGGGCGTTGTCATCGGCATCGTCGGCACCTCGGTGGTCTTTCTCGCGCGACGAAATCGGGCTGAGGTCGCCGCGCTGCGGAACCCACACGTGCCCCAAGGTGTTGAGGAGGTGCTGCGGGCGCTGCCGCAGACCGCGATCGTCGCCGACCCCTCGCACAACGTCGTTCGGGCCTCGGACAATGCCTACACTTCGGGCCTCGTCTCGCGACCTGGCCGGCTGACGACCGACATTCACGACATCGCGTCGCGGGCCTGGCAGACCGGCAACGCCGTCGAAGAAGTCGTGCGGGTGCCTCGCGGCCCGTTCGGCTCGGTCGAACTGACCTATCGCGTCCGCGCGGCACTGCTCGAGCCCCGCTATGTGCTGATTCTCGCCACCGACATCACCGAGTCGCTGCGCGTCGAGGCCACGCGGCGCGACTTCGTCGCGAACGTGTCACACGAACTCAAGACGCCGATCGGCGCGGTCACGCTCCTCGCTGAAGCGGTGAAGGAGGCGGCCGACGATCACGACCAGGTGCAGTACTTCTCGGACCGCATGCTGCTCGAAGCGGAACGGCTCGCGCGCCTCACACGCGAACTCATCGACCTCTCGAGGCTGCAGGCGATGGACACGCTCGAAGAGGCCGACGACGTCGAGGTGTCCGACATCGTCGAACAGGCCATCGAGCTCGCGCGCGTCAACGCCGAGCGCAAAGACATTCGGGTGCACGCGAAGATCACCGAGGGGCTCGTCGTGTGGGGCGACGAGCGACTGTTGCTCATGTGCTTCCAGAACCTCATCACGAATGCGATCACGTACTCACCGGTCGGCTCGCATATCGGCGTCGGCGCGCGCCGACTCGGCGACGTCATCGAGGTCTCGGTGGCCGACCGTGGAATCGGCATCTCGGAGGACGACCAGAAACGCATCTTCGAGCGGTTCTACCGGGTTGACGCCGCGCGTTCGCGCAACACCGGCGGCACCGGGCTCGGTCTCAGCATCGTGCGGCACATCATCGAAAACCACGGCGGTGAGATTCGTGTGTGGTCGAAGCTCGGTTCGGGCTCGACGTTTACGGTGCGCCTGCAATCGGCGGATGCGCGCCGCTCAGGCCGCGACGAGACGACCGAGAGCATCCGCTTGCCCAACAAGGTCACGTCTTAACACCCAAACATGCAGCACGCCTGCAGGTTCACGAAACGTTTCCCCGCCGTATGCACAATGGAGACGTGACACGAATCCTGATCGTCGAAGACGAGTCATCCCTGAACGAACCGCTCGCATTCCTCCTCAAGCGGGAGGGCTACGAGACCGCGATCGCCGAAACCGGCACCGACGCGGTCGAACAGTTTGAGCGCGACGGGGCCGACCTCATCCTGCTGGACCTCATGCTGCCCGAGATGCCGGGGACCGAGGTGTGCAAGCGCATCCGCGCCACCTCGACCGTGCCGATCATCATGCTCACGGCGAAGGACTCCGAAGTCGACATCATCGTCGGCCTCGAACTCGGTGCCGACGACTACGTCACGAAGCCATACTCGACGCGCGAGCTGCTCGCCCGCGTGCGCGCTGTGCTGCGCCGCAGCGAGGTCGACTCGGAGGACGAAGACGAGAGCATCGTCCAGGTCGGTGACATCCGCATGGACATCGATCGCCACACCGTGCTCGTGCGCGGCAACCTGACGCAGATGCCGCTCAAGGAGTTCGAGTTGCTCGAGTACCTCATGCGCAACGCGGGGCGCGTGCTCACGCGCAGTCAACTCATCGACCGCGTGTGGGGACCCGACTACTACGGCGACACGAAGACGCTCGATGTGCACATCAAGCGCATCCGCTCGCGCATCGAGGTGACCCCGTCGTCGCCGAAGCTGCTCGTGACCGTGCGAGGGCTCGGCTACCGCTTCGAGGGCTAGGCGCGCCACACGCAAAGAGGGAGGGCCCCAAGCGATCGCTTGGGGCCCTCCCTCTTTGGCTGCGTGGTCTTAGCCGACCGGTGCGTTCTCGGCGTCGGTCGACTGCTGCGGCAGGAGCGTCTGGTATTCCTCGTGCACCGAAGCAGCGTCGTCGTCGCCGAGCACGGGCACCGCGTGAGTCGCTTCGACCGTCTGGCGAGCGCCGTCGGAGTCGGTGTAGGAAGCCTGGAAGGTCACCTCGACCGTCGTCCCGGTGGTGAAGTCACCCTGCACGAGCTGCTGGCCCTGGTCGCCGAAGCCGACGTCGGTGAGCTGCTGGCCCGGAGTGTAGGTGAGGGGGACGTTCACCGTCGTGCCCTCGATGTCGAGGGTGAGCTGGGCGTCCTCGGAGGTGGTATTGACTGCGGTGAAGACGAGGTTCGCCTCCGTGCCAGCGTCGTTGGTGAGCAGCAGCACGTTGCGCGCGTGCACGTCGCCGAGGTCGATGTTGACGCCATCGCTCGCCGCGTACTCCATGGTCGTGCGCTGCGGGCTGAACATGTTGCAGCCGGTCAGGCCTGCAGCAAGCGCAAGAGCCAGGGCGGATGCGGCGACGGCACGGATCTTCACGGCAGGGGCCTCCCGGTGTGGTTGCGAACCGTTCCCGGTTCGCCCAATAAAGCTGTGCCAAGCCTAGCGGATTGTAGGGGCTACACCGTGCACCGCGGCGGCGGCGCGGAATACTAGCACTCCTCCGTGATAGAATGGGGCGTTGGAGAAAGGGGCCCATCTATGAATCTTGAGGTCGGCGAGACCGTCGTTTACCCGCACCACGGCGCGGCAACGATCGAAGAAGTCAAGACTCGCATCATCAAGGGTGAAGAGCGGACCTATTTGAAGCTCAACGTTTCGCAGGGCGACCTGACGATCGAGGTGCCGGCTGAGAACGTCGAACTTGTCGGCGTGCGCGACGTTATCGATGAGCGTGGCCTCCAGGAGGTCTTCGACGTCCTCCAGGCGCCGATCACCGAGGAGCCCACGAACTGGTCGCGACGCTACAAGTCGAACCAGGAGAAGCTCGCGTCGGGTGACGTGCTCAAGGTGTCGGAGGTCGTGCGCGACCTGTGGCGCCGCGACCAAGACAAGGGCCTGTCGGCCGGCGAGAAGCGCATGCTCGCGAAGGCGCGACAGGTGCTCGTGAGCGAGCTCGCGCTCGCCGAAGAAATTGACGAGGGTGCGGCAAACGAGCACCTCGACAAGGTGCTCGCGGCCTAGTTCCGCGGTGACAACTATGCACCTGGGGGTGCCCTGTACCGGCGTCGTAATTGTGGCGGCGGGCAGTGGCACCCGCCTTGGTTTTGGGGTGCCGAAGGCCTTCGTGGAGCTCGCCGGTGAGCCCATGCTCGCGCACACGGTTCGCGCCCTCGACGCGCTCCCCGGCCGCGTGGCCGTCGCGATTGCCACCCCGCCGGCAGATGCCGAGCGCGGTGGTTACGCTCAGGGGCTGCTCGCGGGGCTCGCCGGGCGAATCGGCAGCGACCGACTCGTCAGCGCCGCCGTCGTTGAAGGTGGCGCGACGCGCTACGACTCGGTGCAGGCGGCCGTCGCGCAGCTGCCTGACGACTGCGACGTCATTCTTGTGCACGACGCGGCCCGTGCCTTGACGCCCGGCGAACTGCACGAGCGCGTCGCTGGTGCGGTGCGGGCCACCGGCCACGGCGCCGTGCCCGGCCTGCCGGTCGTCGACACGATCAAACGCGTCGATGGCGCCGGACTCGTGCTCGAGACCGTTGATCGCGCACCGCTGCGCGCGATGCAGACGCCGCAGGGCTTTCCCGCGGAGGCGCTGCGTCGCGCCTACGAGCGGGGGAGCGTCGCCGACACCGACGACGCGGCAACATTTGCCGCCGCGGGCGGCCGGGTCGAGATCATTCCCGGTCACGAGGACGCCTTCAAGATCACGACGCCGCACGACCTGGCGCGCGCCGAACGCGAACTCGCGCGCCGAGCGGGGGTCGCGGTCGAACTGCGCGTTGGCGTCGGCACCGACATTCATGCCTACGACGACCATTCGCCATGTTGGCTCGCCGGGCTGCATTTCCCGGGGGAGCCTGGCCTCTCCGGCCACAGCGACGGCGACGCGGCGAGTCACGCGCTCGTCGATGCACTGCTCGGCGCTGCTCGCCTCGGCGACATCGGCAGCACCTTCGGCACCGACGACCCGCGCTTCGCGAACGCGCACGGCGAGGTCTTCCTGCGCGCGACCCGTGAGCTGCTCGAGTCGGCCGGGTGGCGCATCCTCAACGCGAGCGTGCAGGTCATCTGCCGCCGTCCCCGGTTCGGCCGCCGCGCCGAGGAGGCCTCGGCGTTCCTCAGTGAGGTGCTTGGTGCACCGATTTCGGTGAGCGCGACGACGAGCGATGGGCTTGGATTCATGGCCCGCACGACCGACGGCGGCGTGTTCGCGATCGCCACGGCGCTGCTCGACAACGAGAACCTAAGATAGAGGGCGTGACTCAGCGCCTTTACGACACTCGACTGCAATCGCTCGTCGACTTTGCTCCGCTCCGCCCGGGCGAGGTATCGCTGTACGTCTGCGGCCCGACGGTGCAGTCGGGACCCCATCTCGGGCACCTGCGCTCGGCGCTCATCTATGACCAGATTCGCCGTTGGTTCACGCACGAGGGGTACCGCGTGACCCTCGTGCGTAACGTGACCGACATCGACGACAAGACGCTCGCGAACGCGACGCCGGAGGAACCCTGGTGGGCACTGGCGTACCGCGTCGAGCGCGAGTTCGGCGAAGTCTATGGCGCGCTGCGCATCCTGCCGCCGACGTACGAACCCCGCGCGACGGGGGTGATTCCTGAAATACAGGAGCTCATCTCCCGCCTCATCGAGCGGGGCCACGCCTACGCCGCGAACGACGGCTCGGGCGACGTCTACTTCGACACCGCGAGCTGGCCGGCCTACGGCGAACTCACGCATCAGCGGCCGGCCGACATGGTCGACGCCGCGGACGGCCCCGCGCGCGCGAAGCGCAATGCGACCGACTTCGCGCTCTGGAAGGGGCGCAAGGCCGACGAGCCCGCCTCTGCGGCGTGGGCGTCGCCCTGGGGTGAGGGGCGCCCGGGCTGGCACATCGAATGCTCGGCGATGTCGACGAAGTATCTCGGCCCCGCCTTCGACATTCACGGCGGCGGCCGCGACCTGCGCTTCCCTCACCACGAAAACGAACTCGCGCAGTCGAAGGCCGCGGGCGACGACTTCGCGCAGTACTGGCTGCACAACGGTCTCGTCTCGCTCGGCGGCACGAAGATGTCGAAGTCGGTCGGCAACACCATCTCGGCGACCGAGCTGGTGCACACGCGCCGGCCCATCGTCGTGCGGTACCTGCTCGGCACCGGCCACTATCGCTCGACGATCGAGGCGGGTGACAGCGCCTACGACGAGGCGGAGGCCGCGTTCTCGCGCATCGAGAACTTCCTCGAGCGTGCGACGCGCCTCGTTGGGGAGGTGGACGCGGCGGCCGAGCTCCCGGAGGCATTCGAGGCGCACTTGCGCGACGACTTCTCGGTGCCGCAGGCGCTTGCCGTCATCTTCGACACCGTCTCCGAGGGCAACAACGGGGTCTCGGCGGGGGACACCGAGGGAGTGAGGGCGTCGGTGGCGCTCGTGCGCGGGATGCTCGACATCCTCGGCCTCGATCCGCTCGCCGACGAATGGGCGCAGGACAACGCGGGTGCGTCGCTTGAGCCCGTGCTTGACAAGCTCGTCGGCGAACTACTCGAACAGCGCACCGCGGCGCGCACAGTCAAAGACTGGGCCGCCGCCGACCGGATCCGCGACGGACTCGCCGCGGCCGGCATCACGATTGAAGACAGCCCGCAAGGACCACACTGGAGCGTGAACGAATGACCAAGTCACAGAAGAAGGGCCCCGCGAAGGGCACCGGCGGCCTCGGCCGCAAGGCCCTCGAGGGTAAGGGTCCAACGCCGCGCGCGGAGGACCGTCACTGGGCGAAGGACCGCCGGCGCAAGCAGGCCGCCGACGCGAAGAACCGCCAGGCGCGCCCGCAGCAGCGGCAGCGCCGTGCGTCGTCGAGCGGACAAAATGACGCTGAGATGGTGACCGGTCGCAACGCGGCCGTCGAGGCACTGCGCGCCGAGATTCCTGCCACGACGGTGTACGTCGCGCAGAACATCGAGGTGGATGACCGTATTAAAGAGATCATTCAGCTCGCGGCGAAGCGACAGATTCCCATGCTCGAGGTGACTCGCCAAGAGCTCGACCGGATGGTGCCGTTCGACGCCGTACACCAGGGCGTCGCGCTCAAGGTGCCGCCGTACGAGTACTCCGACCCGATCGAGCTCACCGAGCGCGTGATCTCGCGCGGCGATGTGCCGCTGTTCGTGGCGCTGGACGGCATCACCGACCCCCGGAACCTCGGTGCAATCATCCGTTCGGTCGCCGCATTCGGCGGTCACGGTGTCATCGTTCCCCAGCGACGGGCCGCAGGTATGACCGCGACCGCGTGGCGCACCTCGGCGGGCGCGGCCGCGCGCCTGCCGGTCGCGCTCGCGAGCAACCTCACGAACACGATCAAGTCGCTCAAGCAGCAGGGCGTTTTCGTCATCGGCCTCGATGGCGACGGTGACGTCGAGCTTCCCGGACTCGACCTCGCGACCTCGCCGCTGCTCGTCGTCGTCGGTTCGGAGGGCAAGGGACTTTCGCGCCTTGTCGCCGAGCAGTGCGACGCGATCGTGTCGATTCCGATCGACGCGGCAACCGAGTCGCTCAACGCGGGCATCGCCGCCTCCGTCACCTGCTACGAGATTTCGAAGCTGCGTGCGGCCGCCGCCGAGGCGAAGGAAGCATTGCTCTAGTTGAGGCGAGTGCCGTCGTCGAGGCGGAACCGGTGCAAGCGCTGCCGGTTCGCCTCGAGGCGCACCTCATCACCGATCTGCGGGTGATCGCGGCCGTCAACGCGCGCGACGAGTTGGATCTCTTCGCCCGCGATCTCGCCGGAGCAGAACAGGTAGCCGTCGGAGCCGAGTTCCTCGACGAGCGTGACGCGCGCCAGGATTCCGCCCTCGTTCGTGAGACGGAGATCCTCGGCGCGGATGCCGACGCGTTCACCGTTTTCGGTCCAGAGGTTCATCGCCGGCGTGCCGATGAAGCTCGCGACGAACTCGTTGACGGGCCGGTCATAAAGCTCCTGCGGCGTGCCGAGCTGTTGCAGCTTGCCCTCGTTGAGCACCGCGATGCGCGTGCCCATCGTCATCGCCTCGGTCTGATCGTGAGTCACGTAGACCGTCGTCGTGCCGAGCCGGCGCTGCAGTGAGGCGATCTGCGCGCGCGTCTGCACACGCAGCTTCGCGTCGAGGTTCGACAGCGGCTCGTCCATGAGGAATACCTGGGGCTCGCGCACGATGGCGCGGCCCATGGCGACGCGCTGGCGCTGGCCACCCGAGAGTTCGGAGGGGCGCCGGTGCAGCAGAGGTTCGAGGTCGAGCAGCTTCGCCGCCTCGCGCACCTTCTCGTTGCGCTCGGCCTTCGAGACGCCACGCGTCTTGAGGCCGAATCCCATGTTCTGTTCGACCGTGAGGTGCGGGTAGAGCGCGTAGTTCTGGAACACCATCGCGATGTCGCGATCCTTCGGCGCGACATTCGTCACCTCGTCGTCGCCGATCAGAATCTGGCCAGCGTCGACGGGGTCGAGGCCCGCCAGCATCCGCAGGGTCGTCGTCTTGCCGCAGCCTGAGGGACCCACCAACACCAAGAATTCGCCGTCGGCAATCTCGAGGCTGAGATCGTCAACGGCATTTCGGGTGGCGCCGGGGAAGCGGCGCGAGACACTCGCGAAGGTAACTGCGGCCATACCGAGCAATCGTAGTCGGGTGTTGTTCACTGCGCGGTGTCACCATGAGAAGACCTCCAACCGAGAACTAAGGGGTCAGATTCATGTCATTTACAGGTCGCGTCGCACTGGTCACCGGAGCCGGCTCGGGCATTGGCGAAGCCATCGCGAAGGAGCTCGCTGCTCGTGGCGCCAAGGTCGTTGTGTCGGACATCAATGAAGAGGGCGCGAACCGCGTGGTCGACGAGATCACCGGGGCCGGTGGAACCGCCGCCGCGTTCGTCGCGAACACCGCGGTGAAGGAAGACAGCGAGAAGTCGGTCGCGTTCGCGATCGAGACCTACGGCAAGCTCAACTACGGGGTGAACAACGCCGGCATCGGCGGCGCGAACGCTCCCGCCGGTCAGGTCGACCTTGACGACTGGGATCGCGTCATCGACATCAACCTCAATGGTGTGCTCTACGGCATGCGCTACCAGATTCCTGCCATGCTCGAGGCCGGCGCGGCCGAGAGCGCCATCGTCAACATGGCCTCGATTCACGGTACCGTCGCAGCCCTCGGCAACGGCGCCTACACGGCGGCCAAGCACGGCGTCGTTGGCCTCACGAAGAACGCCGCGGCCGAGTACGGTGCGCAGGGGCTGCGCATTAACTCGGTGGGCCCGGCCTACATCAACACGCCGTTGCTGCAGAAGATGCCTGACGAGATGTACAACGCACTCGCGGCGAAGCACCCGCTTGGCCGACTCGGTGAGCCCGAAGAGGTCGCCAAGGTGGTGCGCTTCCTGCTCAGCGAGGACGCCTCGTTCGTCACGGGCGGCTACTACCTCATCGACGGCGGCTACACGGCTGTCTAGGCCGTCACCGCAGCATCCCATCACCCCGTAGTATGGGATGCTGTTGCCGCCTTAGCTCAGTTGGTAGAGCATCTGTCTTGTAAACAGAAGGTCATCGGTTCGAACCCGATAGGCGGCTCCACGACTTCGCAGGGTTAAGGTGAGTCGCTACCACCGCACCCAGTAAAGGAGCCAGCACATGGCAATTGATCGGCAGCTTGCCGGTACTTGGCAGATCGACAATGCGCACTCGCGCGTCGGGTTCTCGACCCGCCACGCCATGGTGTCGCGCGTTCGCGGCGCGTTCAACAACGTGCAGGGCCAGGCCAACATCAACGCTGAAAACCTGGGCGAGTCGAACGTGCAGGTCACGATCGAGGCCGCGAGCATCGACACGCGCCAGCCGGAGCGCGACGATCACCTGCGGAGCCCCGACTTTCTCAGCGTCGGCGAGTTCCCGCAAATCACGTTCGTCTCGAGCTCGATCGACGAGATCGGCGACAATCAGTTCATCGTGACCGGCGACTTGACCATTCGCGGCATCACCCGGCAGACGTCGATCCCGCTCGAGCTCATGGGCATCGAGCACGACCCGATGGGCGCAACGCGCGCGGGCCTCGAGGGCTCGCGACGCATTGACCGCCGCGACTGGAATGTTCGGTGGAACACCCCGCTCGACTCGGGCGGCGTGCTTGTCAGCGACAAGATCACGCTCGAGTTCGAACTCGCGCTCGTTAAGCAGTAGCGGGCACGAACTCCAGGCTGACCGAGTTCATGCAGAACCGGTCGCCGGTGGGGGTGCCGTAGCCGTCGGGGAACACGTGCCCGAGGTGCGAACCGCACTTCGCGCAGCGAACCTCGACGCGGCGCATGCCGAGCGTGTTGTCTTCGAGATACTCCACGGCGCCCTCACGCAATGGCTCCCAGAAGCTGGGCCAGCCGCAGCCCGCGTCGAATTTCGTCGTCGCGTTGAAGAGCTCGTTGCCGCAGGCGCGACACGTGTAGGTGCCCGGGCGCTCCTCATTCAGCAGCGCACCGGTGAACGCGCGTTCGGTACCAGCCTGTCGCAGCACCTGGAATTCCTGCGGGTTGAGCACCTCGCGCCACTGTGCGTCAGTGCGTTCAACTTCGTACGACATGGGACCTCCTGGTTAGGCAAGTGTACGCGCGCCGCTGGGGCAAATGACCCGAGCGCGCGTAAGCTCAGGGCGAGCATTCCGCTATTAGTTCAACACCACTGAGGAGGCGAATATGCCCGAAGCTGCAGGCGCCCTGCGACACTCGAGCCCGCCGCCGCTTCACGACGAAGACCGTGCCCTGCTTGAGTTCGAGGCGGAGCATCCTCGCCATAGCCGGGGGAAAGAGGACGCGATTCGCGCCCAGTTCGGCTATTCCACGGCTCGGTATTATCAGATACTCGGTACGCTCATTGAGTCGCCCTCGGCGCTCGTCGCGTATCCGATGCTTGTGCACCGGCTTCGGCGGATGCGCGAGGCACGTCGAGCGCACCGATTTGGTACGGTCGACGGCCGCAACTAGCCCCACCCCTGCAGGAAGATTCAGCACACGTGAAGTACCCCAAGGATCGCTTCGACGACTTCCCCCGCACGCTTAAGCGCCGTGGGGCGCACCGCGCACCGCGAACCTGGGCGTCGAAGTTCATGTCGTGGATCGTGGCGATCATTGCGTTCGTGCTGCTCGTCGGCATCGGCGTCGGCGTGATGTGGGCGATCGACAACCAGGTGCAGTTCACGGCTGACATGGGTGGGCAGGAGGAGACGACGTCGCCGACCGAGTCGAGCACCGCTGAGCCGAGCACCACTCCCACCGAAACCGGCCCGACCGCGACGGTGGACGCGTCGCTCAGCGTCACCGTGCTCAACGGGGTCGGCACGTCCGGCCTCGCGACCGCCGGCTCGGAGGCCATGACCGGCGGCGGCTGGACTGTCGGCAGCGTTGCTGATGCCGACAGATTCGACTACCAGACCACGAGCATCGTCGTGGCGAGCGAAGACCAGCGCGGCGCGGCGCTGGGCGCGCAGGAGACGCTCGGCTTCGGCGAGATCTCGGTCGACCCGAATATCGCCGCTGAGGGCACGCTCGTCGTGATTCTTGGCGCAGACGCAGCCGACGCGCTGCTATAACGGCCTCGTTGCCCTTCCCGTCACGCGAATTTCACGTGCCGGTTGCGCTTGCCACCTAGGGTGCCGCTATGGCTACCGGCATCGTGAAATGGTTCGACGCAGAAAAGGGTTTTGGGTTCATCACCGTTGATGGTGACACCACCCCCGCACAGGAAGTTTTCGTGCACTATCGCTCGATCGACATGAATGGTTTCCGCACTCTGCAGGAGAACCAGGCGGTCGAGTTTGAGGTGAGGCAGGGTGACAAGGGGCCGCAGGCCGAGCACGTGCGCTCGCTCTAGGCGGACTCTCCTTGCACTCTCAGGGTGGGAGTGCCAACATTGGTATTAGCACTCCACGACACTGAGTGCTAATCCGAAGACCACTCAGGTCCTGAAAGGACGACACATTTATGTCGAAGATGATCGCCTTTGATGAAGAGGCTCGACGCGGTCTCGAGCGTGGCCTGAACACGCTCGCTGACACCGTCAAGGTGACCCTCGGCCCGCGCGGCCGCAACGTTGTGCTCGAGAAGAAGTGGGGCGCCCCCACCATCACGAACGATGGTGTCTCGATCGCAAAGGAAATCGAGCTTGAGGACCCGTACGAGAAGATCGGTGCGGAGCTCGTCAAGGAGGTCGCGAAGAAGACTGATGACGTCGCCGGTGACGGTACGACCACCGCAACCGTGCTCGCCCAGGCCCTCGTGAAGGAAGGCCTGCGCAATGTTGCTGCCGGCGCCGACCCCATCTCGGTCCGCCGTGGCATTGACAAGGCCGTCGCCGCCGTCGTCGAGCACCTGCTCAACTCGGCAGTCGAGGTCTCGAGCAAGGGCCACATCGCCGCGACCGCGTCGATCTCGGCCGCTGACCCGCACATTGGTCAGCTCATCGCCGAGGCGATCGACAAGGTCGGCCGCGAAGGCGTCGTGACCGTCGAAGAGTCGAACACCTTCGAGACCACCCTGGAGCTCACCGAGGGTATGCGCTTCGACAAGGGCTACCTGTCGCAGTACTTCGTCACCGACACCGACCGCCAGGAAGCGGTGTTCGAAGACCCGTACATCCTCATCGTCAACAGCAAGATCTCGAACGTGAAGGACCTCCTTCCCGTCGTTGACAAGGTGATGCAGGCTGGCAAGCAGCTCCTCATCATCGCCGAGGACGTCGAGGGCGAAGCACTCGCGACCCTCGTGCTCAACAAGATCCGCGGCATCTTCAAGTCGGTCGCCGTCAAGGCTCCCGGCTTCGGCGACCGCCGCAAGGCGATGCTCCAGGACATCGCGATCCTCACCGGCGGCCAGGTCATCTCGGAAGAGGTCGGCCTCAAGCTCGAGAACACGAACCTCGACATGCTCGGTCGCGCACGCAAGGTCATCATCTCGAAGGATGAGACCACCATCGTTGAGGGCGCTGGCGAAGCCGCGCAGATCGAGGGTCGCGTCGCGCAGATCAAGCAGGAGATCCAGAACACCGACTCCGACTACGACCGCGAGAAGCTTCAGGAGCGCCTCGCCAAGCTTGCCGGTGGCGTTGCCGTCATCAAGTCGGGCGCGGCCACCGAGGTCGAGCTCAAGGAGCGCAAGCACCGCATTGAGGACGCTGTCCGCAACGCGAAGGCTGCGGTTGAAGAGGGCATCGTCGCTGGTGGTGGCGTTGCGCTGACCCAGTCGGGCTCGGCCATCGACGCCCTCGACCTCGTTGCTGACGAGGCGACCGGTGCCGCGATCGTCAAGTCGAGCCTTGACGCCGCGCTCAAGCAGATCGCCCTCAACGCTGGCCTCGAGCCGGGCGTTGTGGCCGAGAAGGTCCGCGGCCTCGAGACCGGTCACGGCCTCAACGCTGCGACGGGTGAGTACGTCGACATGATCGCCGAGGGCATCCTCGACCCGGTGAAGGTGACCCGCTCGGCGCTGCAGAACGCTGCGTCGATCGCCGGCCTGTTCCTCACCACCGAGGCTGTTGTCGCCGACAAGCCGCAGCCGGCTGGCGCCGCTGCTGCTGGTGACCCCACGGGTGGCATGGACTTCTAGTCCCTGGCACCAACTGATACCGCGAAGGCGGGCGACTCCCATGAGTCGCCCGCCTTCGCCGTTGTTAGACGGTGAACAGGCGAATCACATCGTTCTCGGTGTTGCCGTAGTGGACGCCCGCCGAGGAGAGCGCCTGATTGATCTGCTCGATCGAGGTCTCGACCTGGCCCTGGGTCGACTTCCATTGGTCGACGACGCTCTGGAACTGGGCCTGTGCCTGGCCCTGCCACGAGCCCTGGAGGCTCGCGAGGTGCGTTGTGAGCTGATTGGCTGCGGTGCGGACCGACTCGATGTCGGTCTGCACCGTCGAGACCGCGCTCTGAATGATTTCGCTGTCGACGGTGAACTTTGCCATGTGGGGCTCCCTTCCTGCGGCCCCACATCCTTGGTTCATGCGAGGCACGGCCCCAAAGGTAGAGCCCGGCGTTTTGCGCGCCGGGCTCTATGTCACGATTCTGTGGAGGGCTCTTCATCCACAGGTGGCGCCATGAGCAGGGGGAAGCTCAGGCGGAATGTGGCACCGCCACCGGGAGTCTCGACCACGTCGACCGTGCCCTCGTGCGTCTGTAGGATCGCCGACACGATGGCGAGGCCGAGGCCTGTGCCGCCGGTGTCGCGCGTACGCGAGGTGTCGGCGCGCCAGAATCGCTGGAAGATCTGCGCTCGGCTCTGTTCGGGGATACCGTCGCCGTGGTCGATTATCTCGACGATGGCGCGCTCGCGGGTCACGTCGATGACGACCCCGAGCTCGATGGGCGTGCCCTCGGGAGTGTAACGCAGGGCGTTGCCGACGATGTTCTGGATGGCCTGGCGCACCTTGTCGCTGTTGCCATAGATCATGGCGGGCACGTCGTCGTCCGACGCGAACTCTTCGCCGCCCTCGAGCGGTTCGCTTGCTGTCTCGGCGGTCGCGTCGGGCTGCTCGCTCGGGCCCCCCGGCGAGGAGCGTCGTCGCAGGCGTAGAACGCGGGCCAGGCGGCCACGCGTGGTGCCCTTGACGGGTTCGGGCGCATCGGTGTCGGGCTCGGGTTCGGTGGGGGCATCCGTCTCGACCGGCAGGTCGGTGAACGCCGTCTTCTCGGGCCGGTACGGGTGATCCTCATCGGCGACGAGCACCGTCGGATGCACGCGGATGGTGCGGTCGGGCGCCTGCGCGCGGGTGTCCATCGCCGCATCCTCGACGAGCGGCTCGAGGTCGAGCACATCCTTCGCCATCTCGCGGTTCTCGTCGAGTCGCGCGAGCTGCAGCAGGTCTTCCACCAGGCCGCCCATGCGCTTTGCCTCGCCCTCGATGCGGTCCATTGCCTGGCCGACCTTGGTCGGCTCGTCGAGCGCGCCCATGCGGTAGAGCTCGGCGTAGCCGCGCACGGTGACGAGTGGCGTGCGCAGCTCGTGCGAGGCATCGCCGACAAACCGGCGCATCTGGCTGATCGTCCTATCTCGCTCATTCAGCGCCGAGTCGATCTGCCCGAGCATCGAGTTCAGCGAGCGCGAGAGCCGGCCGACCTCGGTGTTGGGGGTGGCCTCGGGCAGGCGCTGGTCGTAGTCACCGGCCGCGAAGTTCATGGCGGTTGACTCGACCTTACGCAGCGGCCGCAGTGTCGCCGAGACGAGCATGCGGGTGAGCACGGCCGCGAAGATGAGCACCGAGAGGCCGAAGCCGAAGAAGATGGCGAGGAAGCTCGCCATCGTCGCGTTGACGCTCGACATCGGCATCGCGACGATGAGCGTGCCGAACACCTGGTTCGAGTTGTATTGGTCTTCCGGAACCACCACCGCGCGCCAGGGCGCGCCGAGCCCATCCTTCAACTCGTAGATCGCGAAGCCAGCGCCGCTATTGCTGTCGAACTTGAGCTCCATGGTCGACAGGTCGGGCGCCACTGAACGCGGCTGCCACTCCCAGTTGTCGACCATGACCTGGCCCGAGTCATCGACGACCGCGACGTAGTACGGCTGCGGCGCCGTGCGGATGTTCTCGAAACCGAACTCGCCCGTGCTCGCGTCGCCGCCGAGCACGAGCGTCGGGTCGGCGGCGATCGAACGTAGGCTCGCGTCGAGCTGCCCCACGAGCGTGGGTCGCAGCAGCAACGTGGTGCCGCTGCCCGCAATCACCAGAGAGAGGGCGAGCAGCACCACGTTGACGATCGTGAGCTGGTTTCGGAGGGAAAACTGATCCCACCGCGAGGGGCCGGAGGTCAAACGAGTTACGCCTTGACCCCGGGAACCTTGAGCATGTAGCCGAAGCCACGCTTCGTCTGAATCAGCGACTCCGACGTGTGCGCGTCGAGCTTGCGGCGCAGGTACGAGATGTAGGACTCGACGATGCCCGCGTCACCGTTGAAGTCGTACTCCCACACGTGGTCGAGGATCTGCGACTTCGACAGCACTCGGTTCGGGTTGAGCATGAGGTAGCGCAGCAGCTTGAACTCGGTGGGGGAGAGGTCCACCGGCTCGTCGTTGATGAACACCTCGTGCGTGTCCTGGTCCATCGTGAGGTCGCCCACTCGAATGACGGCCTCCTCTTCGGTGTGCATCGTGCGGCGAAGAATAGCCTTGATGCGGGCGACGATCTCGTCGAGGCTAAAGGGCTTGGTGACGTAGTCGTCGCCGCCCGAGTTGAGGCCCTCGATCTTGTCGTCGGTGTCGTCCTTGGCAGTGAGGAAGAGGATTGGCGACACGTACCCAGAGGCACGAAGGCGCTTGGTCACGGCGAAGCCGGACATGTCGGGCAGCATCACGTCGAGCACGATCAGGTCGGGCTCCTCGTCAATGACGGCCGCAATCGCGCCCGCGCCGTTGCCTACCGTGCGCACCATGAACCCTGCAAAGCGAAGGCTCGTCGAGAGCAGCTCGCGAATGTTCGGCTCGTCGTCTACCACCAGGATTTTTGGTCCAGCATCAGTCATGCAGCTATTTTGGCGCGAGCTTGCTGAATGCCGTCTGATGCGCGGTTATGCGGAAGTTATGTGTCGATATCTTTGAGCGCATGGCTCGTTATCTGCACGGACACGCACCCTCGGTGCTCGCGTCGCACATCGTTCGCACCGCTGAGAATTCTTGCGGTTATCTGCTGCCACATTTGCGGGAGGGGATGCGCGTGCTCGACGTCGGCTGCGGCCCAGCGACCATCACGCTCGACCTCGCCGCGCTGGTCGGACCGAGCGGGCAGGTGACGGGCCTCGAACTGTTCGAGGAGACGCTCGAGCTCGGGCGAGCTGAGGCCTCGAGGCGTGGCGACGACCGCACTCGCTTCGAGGCGGCCGACGTCATGGCGCTGCCCTATGACGACGGCAGCTTCGACGTCGTGCACGCCCACCAGGTGCTCCAGCACCTCACCGATCCGGTCGCCGCGCTCCGCGAGATGTGGCGCGTGCTCGCCCCCGGAGGCGTCCTCGCCGCGCGCGACGCCGACTACGCCGAGATGTCGTGGTACCCGCAGCCGCGTGAGCTCGACCGGTGGCGCGAGCTCTACCTCGCGGTCGCGCGTGCGAACGAGGCGACGCCGGATGCGGCGCGTCACCTGCGCGCGTGGGCGCGGGCCGCGGCGCTCGAGAACATCAAGCTCGGCGCCTCGACCTGGACGTACGCCGACGAGGAGACCTGCGCGTGGTGGGGCAAGCTCTGGCAGAAGCGGGCGCTCACGTCGCGCTTCACCGAGGAGGTGCTCGAGCGCGAGCTTGCGAGCCAAGACGAGCTTGCGGCCATCTCGCGCGCGTGGCAGGCGTGGGGCAGTGACCCCGGCGCCATGTTCATCATGACGCACGGGGAACTGCTCGCCTTCCGTCAGGCGAACTAACCGCCCGCGACCTAGCGCTTCGGCGACCAGCCGAGTGCTGGGCCGACGCGCGTCGCGAGCTGCTCGAGCATCTGCTTCCAGTCGGCGAGCTCCATCTCGAACGGCAGCTCGAACAGGAGGTCGTCGGCAGCCTGAATCGCGGCGTCGTTCGCGACGAACTCGAGAATGTCGTCGAGCGAGCCGAGCACATCCTTCGCGATGATCGTATTGCGGCCGACGATGCCCTCGGTGCGCGGGTTGCGGCCCTCGGCGTACGCGCGGTATTTCTCGACCTGCGCATCCGTCGCCCCGTCGGTGGGCACGATGACGCGGGCGACCGTGACGCGCGAGCCGCCAGCGGCGCGATAGGCGTCGATCTGGTTGCGCTGCGCTGCGGAGAAGTTGGTGACGCCGTTCTCGGACGAGGAGATGTTGCTCACGAGCCAGTTCAGGCCCGCCTCGCCCGCCCACGCGGCCGACTTCAGCGAGCCGCCGCCGTACCAGAGCCGCTCCGCGAGCCCCTCGGAGTGCGGCTCGACGCGCTCCGAGTCAAAGTCGCCGCCGAAGCCCGAGTACGCCTCGAGCTCGCGCACCGGCTCGCCGCGCAGCAACGACCGGAGCCGCTCGAGGCGGCCGTAGCCGTAGTCTTCCTCGCGCCAACCGGTGTCGAAGACGAGGTCGTTCGTCGCCTCCTCGTAGCGGGGCGGGTGCACGCTGAGACCGGGCAACACGCGGCCGCCGGTGAGCACATCCGCCGTCGCGAGGTCCTCCGCGAGCCGGAACGGGTTCTCGAACTCGACCGGAATCACGGCGTTGCCGAGCCCGAGGTGCGTTGTTTCACGCGCGAGGGCGCCGAAGAGCACCGCGGGCGAGGGCACGCCGTACTGCATGTGGCGCGTGCGCAGCCAGCCCGAGTCGAGGCCGAGCTCGTCGGCGAAGCGGAACAGGTCGATCGCATCCTCGAACCCGGCGCGCGGGGCGTCGCGTGCAAAGGGGACGAGGTGGATGAATCCGAGGTGGGTGAACGCCATGATGCTCCTAGCTTGCGGTGATGTCGTCCGCGTCGAGGATGGAGTAGGAATACCCCTGCTCGGCGAGGAAACGCTGTCGGTTCTGCGCGAAGTCCTGGTCAACAGTGTCGCGCGCCACGACGGTGTAGAACGACGCGGTGACGCCCGATGACGACGGGCGCAGGAGGCGACCGAGGCGCTGCGCCTCCTCCTGCCGCGAGCCGTACGAGCCTGAGATTTGTACCGCCACCGAGGCATCCGGCAGATCGACCGAGAAGTTGGCGACCTTGGATACGACGAGGATCGGCTCAGCACCTGAGCGGAAGGCGTTGAACAGCTTCTCGCGCTCGGCGACCGGTGTCTGGCCCGTCACCTTCGGTGCGTGGAGCTCCTCGGCGATCGCGTCGAGCTGGTCGAGGTACTGGCCGATGATCAGGATGCGCTCGCCCGCGTGCTTCTTCACGAGCCGGCGGGCGACATCGTGCTTCACCTCGGCGCTCGCCGCGATGCGGTAGCGGTCTTCGTCGCTCGCGCCGGCGTACTCCATGCGGGCCTCGTAGGGCAGGTCGACGCGCACCTCGAAGCACTCGGCGGGCGAGATGTACCCCTGCGCCTCGATCTCTTTCCAGGGCGCATCGAAGCGCTTTGGGCCGATGAGTGAGAACACGTCGCCCTCGCGACCGTCCTCGCGCACGAGGGTCGCGGTAAGGCCGAGGCGGCGGCGCGCCTGCAGCTCGGCCGTGAGCTTGAACACAGGGGCCGGGAGCAGGTGTACCTCGTCGTAGACGATGAGGCCCCAATCGAGCGCGTTGAGCAGCGACAGGTGCGCGTACTGGCCCTTCCGCTTCGCGGTGAGGATCTGATACGTGGCGATCGTCACCGGCTTGACCTCTTTCACCTCGCCCGAGTACTCGCCGATCTCGTCCTCGGTGAGTGAGGTGCGGGCGAGCAGCTCGCTGCGCCACTGGCGCGCCGAGACGGTGTTCGTCACGAGAATCAGGGTGTTCGTGTCGGCCGCCGCCATCGCGCCGGCGCCGACGATGGTCTTGCCCGCGCCGCAGGGGAGCACGACGACGCCCGAGCCACCGGTGAAGAAGTGGTCGACCGCGTCACGCTGGTAGTCACGCAAGCTCCAGCCGTCCTCATTGAGGTCGATCTCGTGGGGCGTGCCCGGCGTGTAGCCCGCGAGGTCTTCTGCCGGCCAGCCGAGCTTGACGAGCTGCTGTTTGAGCTCGCCGCGTGCCCAGTCTTCGACCCGCATCACGCCCGGCGCGAGCTCGCCGTGCAGCAGCGGCGCGATCTTCTTGTTTGACGAGACCTGCCGCAGCACCGATTCGTCGTTGCTGCGCAGCACGAGCCCGCCGTCATCGTCGCGGTCGACCGTGAGGCGGCCGTAACGGTTCACGGTCTCGCGGAGGTCGATTGCGACGGCGTCGGGCACCGGGAACTTCGCGTACCGGTTCAGCGTGCCGAGCATCTCGTCGGCGTCGTGACCGGCCGCCCGCGCGTTCCAGAGGCCGAGCCGCGTAATGCGATACGTGTGGATGTGCTCGGGGGCCCGCTCGAGTTCGGCAAACACCGCGAGTTCGTGACGAGCCGCATCCGCGTCTGGGTGCGCGACTTCGAGCAGCACCGTGCGGTCGCTTTGAACGATGAGGGGTCCGTCAGCCATAACCTGCAAGTTTAGTCGCGTCCGGCGACCCGGGTGCCCTCGACCGCGACGATCGCGCGAAGCGGAACCGTGCGCTCGACCTCGGCTTCGGTATCGCGGGCCCGCAGCCGCTGCTCGGTGACCGAAATCGGCACGAGTTCGAGCTGCGCGGTGCGATCGCCGCCGAGCGCGATCTCGAGGCGGAGCTCAGCCCGATCGCGGCGCGCCAGCTCGAGCCGCCGGCGCAGCCAGGTCGCCTCGTCGTCGCGCTCGGGTTCGCCCGCGGTGTGTTCGGCGAGGGCGGCGGCGGCGGCGCGCAGGGTCGCGCTCGGGTCCGGCCGGTATACGGGGGCCGTGACTGGGTCGACGCCGCGACGCAGTTCGCCGTCGAGATCCTCGAGCGCCGCCGGGTAGCGCGCCTCGATGAGCGTGAGCAGCGTGGTTTCGGGGCTCGCGGCCGAGGCGAGCTCAGAGTCGGCCGGGCGCAGGGCGAGCGAACTCAGCGCGGTGTCGATGCGCAGGGTATCGAGCAGCTGCGGCGACTCGGCGCGCACTCGCGAGCTAATGCGGCCCAGATCGTCAACGTGCGCACGCACGCGCACCCGGCCGAAGCGCTCGGCGCTCGACTCGAGCAGGTAGGCGACCGGCTGCGGGATGCCCGTGAGCGAGAGTCGCTCGAGCTGCCCGCGGATGCCGGCGAGCGTGTCGCCAGCGAGCAGGGCTCGCTCGATCGAGGCCTGGGTCAGCCGAAACTGGCTCGCGAGGGCGCGGTGTTCGAGGTCGGCGACCCCGCGCAAAGCGGCATCGTCGGCGGCGCTGAGCGGGCCCGGCGCGATGATCGTTTGGTCGGGCTGCACGTAGACGCCGTGCACTGGCGGCGTGAGTTCGCCGGCGAGGAGGTCTCGGGCGTCGTCCGCGCGCCCGTCGAGCACGAGCGCGCCGAGCTTCGTGAGTGAGCCGTGTGCGGCGTCGGCGAGGCCGAGCGCAACCGCCGGATGCTCGGGGTCGCGCAGCCAGGTCGCCTCGCGCACCTCGTCGAGCGAGAGTTCGGCCAGCCACGCCTGCGCGAGCGTCAGCCACCGCTGCTCGATCGGGCGAGAGGAGAATTCGCGGCCGGATGCGGTGGGCGCCCAGATCTCTCCGGCGGGACCAATGAGCTCGGCGTGGGCGAGCCAGGCGTACACGGCGGAAACGACCTCGACCGGGCGCTCGACCTCGACGGCGAGACGCCGCAGCTCGATCGCGCTAAGCCGAACGCCGGTGCGCGCGTGCTGCACGGCTCGGCGGCGCGCATCCAATTGCCAGAGCGCGTCGAGCGCAAGTTGGGCGCCCTCCTGGGCGCGGTCACTGCCGCTGGGGGCGTCGTGCGCGAGCGCGTCGGTGTAAGTGGGAACTTCGGGCAGCAGGCGCTCGAGTTCGGCTCGTGCGTGCGGCAACAGCTCGATGTGGTCGCCGCGCACCGCGAGCTGTAGCCGGGCGGCGGCCTCGAGGGCACTCTCGTGCCCGAGTCGCATCCCGCGCAGCAGCCGCCAGTGCAGGCGGCGAAGACCGCTCGTGACATTCGCGTCGTCGCAGAGCCACTCGGCAAGGTCGATCGGGTCGGTCAGCCCGCGCGTCGGCACCCGCCGTGCGCGCAGCAAACGGACAAACCCCGACTCATCAAGCTGTCGGAGTGCAGCGAGAATTCGTAGCGAGTCGGGGACTTGAGTCACTTGTACCTGCGGTTCGCGATGATGCGCCAGACGATCACCGCGGTGACGCCGATGAGGGCGATGGGGAAGCCCCACCAGGCGACGAGCAACGCCACGGGCCAGAACCACGTCGCGTCGGTTGCGAAATCGACGCCCATCAGCGGGGCGATGAGCACGGCGAGGAGGCAGATGAATGCCACGATCGCGAGCGTCGCGGTGGCGTTGGCGAGAACGCGCTCGCCGCGACCCACCGGAGCCTGGTTCTGGGACTTGGTCACCGAACAAGCCTAAGCCACCGCGGGCGTCGGTAGAATAGGGGTTCGTTCGATTCGACGCAGCCGCGACCGCGCTGCACAAGGAGATGTGCCATGCCAACGGGCAAGGTCAAGTTTTATGACGCCGACAAGGGCTTTGGGTTCGTGCAGGGCGACGACGGACAGGAAGTCTTCCTCCACGTCACCGCGCTGCCCGCCGACGTGACGCAGTTGCGGGCCGGCACCAAGCTCGAGTACGGCATCGCGGACGGTCGTCGGGGCCCGCAGGCCCTGTCGGTGCGTGTTGTGGAGGCGCCCGCGTCGGTGACGCGCATGAAGCGCAAGTCGGCCGATGACATGGCGATCGTGGTCGAAGACCTCATCAAGGTGCTCGACCGCTCGGCCGGGCAACTGCGCCACGGCAAATACCCTGAGGGCGCGACCGGCGCCAAGATTGCGGCCATGCTGCGCCGCGTCGCGGATGACTTCGATGCCTGACGCGCTGACCCAGCTCGCGCTCGTCGCGCTCGGTGAGGTCGCACCCGCCGAGCAGATTGGCGAGCTCATTTCGATGAGCGAGCCCAATGAGGAGGGCGTACGCACGCTTCGCTTCGCTTCGGCCGTGCCCGGCCACCCGGACTGGTTCTGGACCGTCTGGACGACGCAGGTCGACGACGACGAGCCCACGGTGCTCGAGTGCGACCTGCTGCCCGGTGAGGATGCCCTGCTCGCGCCCGCGTGGATTCCGTGGGCCGAGCGTCTGGCCGAGTTCCGCGCGACGCACGACCGCAGCGGCAAGCTCGTTGACGAGGACGACGACGAGGATCTCGATGACGAGGGCGAAGAACCCGAACCCGAACCCGAGGCCGCCGACGCCGACGCCGAGTCGGAAGAGCCCCGCAGCTCGCGCGGCAAGTCCTCGACGCGGACACAGCGCCGCACACGGCGTCGGCGTCGCCGCCGGAGTTCCTAGCTAGAGGCGCTCGGCGACGTAATCGATCGCGGCGGCGAGGCGCTCAACATCGGAGGTCGGCACGGACGCAAACGTGCCGACTCGAAGCTGGTTGCGGCCCAGCTTGCGGTACGGGTCGATGTCGACGACGCCGTTCTCGCGCAGAATCGCGCGGAGCTGTGCGCTGTCGACCTCGGGCGCGAGGTCGAGTGTCGCGACGACCTGCGAGCGGTACTCGGGCCGCTGCACGAACGGGGTGACCCAGCCGCGCCCTTCGGCCCAGGCGTAGAGGTGGTCGCTCGAGGCCTTCGTGCGCGCCGACAGGGCGGGCAGCCCGCCGAACTCAAGCATCCAGCGCAGCTGTGAGTCGAGCAGCGAGAGCGTTGCGACCGCAGGCGTGTTCAGCGTCTGCTCCTTGCGCGAGTTCGCCACGGCCTGCGTCAGGCTCAACGACTCGGGGATGTACCGCCCGGATGCGCCAACGCGGTCGATGCGCGCGATCGCGGCCGGGCTCATCAGGGCAAACCAGAGGCCGCCGTCGCTGCCGAAGTTCTTCTGCGGGGCGAAGTAGTAGACGTCCCATTCGGCGGGCGAGGTTTCGGTGCCGCCGGCGGAGCTCGTCGCGTCGATCATCGTGAGTGCGCCCGGCGCATCGACCCGCTTCGGGGTGATCATCGCGCCCGTCGACGTCTCGTTGTGGGGCGTCGCATAGAGGTCGATGCCCTCGGCAGCCTCGAGCAGCGCGACCTCGCCGCCCGGCGCTTGCCGAACATCCGGCGCTTGCAGCCAAGGTGCCGCTGCCGCCTTCGCGAACTTGCCGCCGAACTCGCCGAACGATGCGACCTGTGCGCGCGTTTCGATCAGCCCGAATGCCGCCGCGTCCCAAAACGCCGTCGACCCGCCGTTACCGAGTACGACCTCGTAACCGTCGGGCAGGGCGTAGAGCTCGGCGAGCTGTGCGCGCACCGATGCCACCAACTGTTTCACCGGCGCCTGGCGGTGCGAGGTGCCGAGCACGTCGCGGCCGCGGGCCACGAGTTCGTCGAGCTGCGCTTCGCGGATCCTCGAGGGGCCCGAGCCGAAACGGCCGTCTGCGGGCAGAAGATCGACGGGGATGCGCATGTCTGTCATGACAATAAGACTACGTGCGGCGTGAGCCTGCGCATCGCATCAGGGCAGAGCCGATATATTTGAATAACGTGCCTTGCGAACAGCGGAAGGGGGTGCATGGTGTCGAACCTGGTGGACACAACGGAGATGTACCTCCGAACGATTCTTGACCTCGAAGAAGAGGACATCACGCCGCTGCGTGCCCGAATTTCGGAGCGACTGGGACACTCGGGGCCAACGGTGTCGCAGACGATTGCGCGCATGGAGCGCGATGGCCTCGTTGAAGTAGCCGCAGACCGACGACTCGTGCTCACCACGACGGGTCGGGAAAAAGCGATTCGGGTGCTGCGCAAGCACCGCATCGCCGAGTCGCTGCTGGCGAACGTGATCGGCCTCGACCTCGCCATCGTGCACGACGAGGCCTGCCGGTGGGAGCACGTCATGAGTGACGAGGCCGAGGAACGCATCTACAAGCTGCTGGGGGAGCCGACCGAGTCACCGTACGGCACGCCGATCCCTTCGGAGGTCGACTGCGGGCTGCAGCCCGACGTGGAGTTTTTTCGCGGCGTAGCCTCGCTCGACCAGGCCGAGATCTCTTCGGGCGATGTTGCCGAGGTGCGCCGCCTCGGCGAGCCACTCCAGGCCGACCTCGAGTCGATGCGGATGTTCCGGGAGCAGGGCGTGCTGCCTGGCAGCCGGGTCGTGGTCGAGTATCTCGGCGACGACATTCGTCTCTCGCCGGTGGGAGGGTCGACGAAGGTCGACGTGCCGATCCAGCTCGCTCGCCACGTCTACATCACGGCGGAGTAGACGCGCCGTTACAATTAAAAAGTGGCCCTGACCAGGGAAACGTTATCTAAAGTATCCGAATTCGTTACATTATCGTGACATTTTCGTGATCTTTCGTTACCGTTGGTGTATCGACGAACGCACTCGCGTTCACGATGTACCGAGGCACCGCGAACCCGCCCCCTCAGTACTTCTCACCTAGATCTCGGTGGGCGGGGGAGCGTCCGCGGTGCGGAGGGTCGAAACTTTGCAGAACACCACCCCCACTGGCGCACTTACTCGTCGGGAAGCCCGCGAGATCGAGCGCCGCACTGGCGTCCGGCCTGTCGCGTCGACGACCGTCTCCCCGTGCCCCACCACGTCGAACGTGTGGGACACCGGTCGCATCGATCGCAATGAAATGGCCGCGCTGCTCTCGGTGATCCCCACCGAGCTTGCTGCCGAGGCCGAGACTGCGGCAGCGTCGAGCCGTAATGGACGCGGGCTCACCGTTCGTGCCGAGCGCCCCGCCGCCCTCGTCACCCGCGGTCGCCGCCGCACTGCCGGCGGATTCGCTGCCGCCGCATCCATCACCGCGCTCGCTGCCGTCGGTCTTACCTCGGTCGTTGGCCAGGGTGCCGTCGTGGCCGACAGCTCGAACCACGAAGCCGACCTGCTGGCCCGCGTTGGTGCCAATGAGGCCCTCAAGCAGTCCGACGGCATCGTGAAGTCGGACGACACTAAAAAGGACACCACTGCCGAGTCGAGCAATCCTGCCGCTGAGTCGAGCGAGCTGACCGAGATCGAGTCGTTTGACGCCGGTTCGGTGTCGTCCGCCGCCGCGGCCACCGAGGTCGAGGAGCCCGAGGCCTCGGTCACCGAAGTGAGCGCCGAAGGCTCCAGCGAGACCGCGACCGATGACACCACGGCCGCCGCCGACTCGAGTGCCACCGCATCCGCGAGCACCTCGGGCAGCTCGGTCATGTCGATCGCCGAGCAGTACATGGGCACTCCCTATGTCTGGGGCGGCACCACGCCGTCGGGCTTCGATTGCGCAGGCTTCGTCGCCTGGGTGCTCAACGAGGCGGGCTACAGCGCTACGACCTCGATCGCGCAGCTCGCGTCGATGGGCACCGTGACGACCGATCCGCAGCCTGGCGACCTCGTGATCTACGACGGGCACATCGGCTTCTACGCCGGCCCGAACTCGATGCTGCACGCTCCGTACGCAGGCGATGTCGTCCGCTACGGCACCATTGACTGGGGCTCGCACTACTTCGTGCACCTCGGTTAAATCGGGCTCCGTGACAAATCTCGTTATCTTTTTGTGAGATTTCTGTCACATGGGCGTGACATTCCCGTGATCTTTCGTTACGCTCATTTTTGTCGACGAACACGACCGTGTTCAGGTCATACCGAGGCACCGCAAACCCGCCCCCTCGGTACACTCACCAAAGTCTCGGTGGGCGGGGAAATATCCGCGGTGCGGAGGGTCGAAATTGGACAACACCACTCAGAATGGCGCAACGCTCACCCGCCGTCAGGCACGTGAGATCGAGCGCCGTACCGGCGTCCGCCCCGTGGCAAATGCCGAGCCCGGCTCGTCGTTCCACCGCGAGGACACCGGTCGCATCGAGCGCAACGAGATGACCGCGCTCATCTCGGTGCTGCCGACCGAACTCATTAACCAGCTCAGCGAGCCGGCTGCCGGGGCCGAGGCGCCCCGCGGCCTCACGGTCCGCGCCGCCCGCCCTGCAGCGCTCATCGCGCAGCGTCGTCGTCGTACCGCGGGTGGCTTCGCCGCCGCGGCCTCGGTGACCGCCCTTGCTGCCGTTGGTCTCACCACGGTTGCTGGTCAGGGTGCCGTGGTCGCTGACACGCAGCACCAGGCCGACCTCCTCTCGGCCGTAAACTCGCAGGTCACCGGCGCAACCGCCGACGCCGCGACCCAGGCTGCCGAAGACAAGAAGGCCGAAGAGGCCGCCGCGCAGGAGCAGTCGGCTCCCGCTGCCGAGGCAACCGAGATCGAGTCGTTCGACTCGGCAACCGTCGCTTCGGCGGCCGTGGCCGTGCCGACCGAAGAGCCCGAAGAGACCACGACTGCCGCCGACACGAGCTCGAGCTCGACTGAGGCCTCGTCGTCCGACAGCACCGGCAGCAGCAGCTCCGCGTCGACTCCGGCTCCCGCCCCGGCGACCGGCAACGTGCAGCAGGTCATGCTGAGCTACCTCCAGTCGATGCTTGGTTCGTACGGCATGGACTGCACCGACTACGTGCAGAACGCGCTCGCCGCGGCCGGCCTCACGACCGCTCGCCTCGACGGCGGCTACGACTACGGTGTTGGCGACTTCACGCAGTTCGGCACGCAGATCGACCCGAGCCAGGCGCAGGCCGGCGACATCATGATCAAGTACGACTACCACGTCTCGGTCTACGCCGGTGGCGGCCAGGCCTACCACGGTGGCTGGAACGGCGCTGCGAACGACAACGTCCTCACCTCGTACCAGGGCGACCCGTACTTCTACGACGTCATCATCCGCGTCAACGGCTAGTACCGGTATCGCATGCGGGCGGGCAGCACTCTTCGAGTGGTGCCCGCCCGTTTGCGTTTTCGCCCCAGCGCGCAGTCGAGGTGTCGAACGCGTGAACTCTGCGTGACGAGCTCGCGCGTCGCCGAGGCAAGATCGGCAACTCCGGCCCGTTGGGCAGTAGCATCTTCCACAGATCACCCCGGTGACTCGAGTCCGAAAGGAGCAGTCATGACCTTGCAACGTCGTCAGGTCAGGCCGCAGGCGCGTGCCTGCTCCGGTTTCGAGCGCCATTTCCACCATGGAATAATCGCGCCTGCGTCTAGTTATGGCACTGCCTTGTGGCAGTGCCATTTTTTGTCTGCATTCCAGGAGCAAGCATGCGAACTCTCGTTTTGAACGCCGGGTACGAACCAATCGCCGTGGTTTCAGACCGCCGCGCGCTCGTCCTGGTGCTGGGTGGTAAAGCCGCCCTGCTCGAGGCCGACGATACGGTGCCGCTACGTTCCACGAACCAGCAGTTCTCCCGGCCGCGGGTGATCCTGCTCAAGCGCTACGTGCGCATCCCCATGGCGCGACGGATGCCCGTGTCACGCAAGGGCGTACTACGTCGCGACGACAACAGTTGCGCCTACTGCGGTCGCTTCGCGAACACGATCGACCACGTGCAGCCTCGCTCACGTGGGGGTCGCGACTCGTGGGAGAACCTCGTAGCGTGCTGCCTGCGCTGCAATAACGTCAAGGGAGACCGTACGCCCGAGGAGATGGGCTGGCAGCTACTGTGTCGCCCGGCGGCGCCACTGAGCCACGGCTGGCACGTGCGTGGGGTCGACCGGGACTCCTCGGAGGAGTGGGCCCCGTACCTCGCGGCTTAGCGGTCGCGGTGGCGCGCGCCGTGGGGGAGCGACCCCGCGGTCGCGCGCTCGACGAGCTCGACGTCGCGGGCGGCGGCGCAGAAGTCGTCCATGCGTGCTTCGAGCAGCGCGCGGAGCTTCACGAGCATGACTTGCTCGGCCTGCGGCCCGAACACGGGGAGTCGGTGACGGAAGGTCGTCTTCCAGGTCACTCGGGTGCCACCGTCAGTCGGGGCGAAGTGCCAGCCCTCACCGTAGCTCTCGAGCCACCACGGCCCCTTGACGAGCCGCGTGCTCGAGAGCTGGCCGGGCATCCAGTGGTCGTACTCCTGGATCAATCGCAGCCCATCGTCGAGCCGCACGAACACCTGCGCGCCGCTGCCGAGTCTCGTCGCATCGCGCAGCAGAAGCTGCTTGACGACACGCGTGTCCCACGCCGTGCGGTCGGGACCGAGCGTGTGCGCGAGCGCGAACGCTTCTTCGGGAGTGAGTGGAACGGTGGCCGTGACTTCGTACGACTGCGACATGCCCCCAGTCTACGAAGCGGCCTGCACGGGCCACCCCTCGGAGGGCTGGATCACGACAAATCCCTGGCCGTGGAAAGCCAATTGGAACGCCTCGCCGCTGCCGCGGCCGATGAGCGAGCCCATCTTGAAGTCGTTCTTCAGCGTCGGCTGGAGGTTGGCCGACCACGCGACGGTGGCCTGCGGATCGGTGAACACCGGACCCTGGCTTGCGTCGAGCACGAAGGGCGTGCCGTCAGATGTCAGCGCAACGGTACCGCTGCCGCCGATCTCGAGATTGAAGAGGCCGCCGGCGAGCAAGCCAGCGTTGCCGAGCATCCGCGGCTCGTACTGAAGGGTGTCGTCGAACGCGAGCAGGTGGTCGGTATTGAGGGTGATGCCCTCGTTCTCGAGCTCCATCATGAAGACCTGCTGGGCGCGGTTCGCGAACCATGCCTCGCCCTGGCCGGTCACGTGCATGAGGCCCTTGCCCTCGCCCGTGAACTGCTTCTTGAAGAACTGGCCCACCGACTTCGAGCCCTGGTGGGCGAAGTCGAGCCCGCCGCGGTAAGCAACCATGACGCCCTTGCGCGCGATCACACCGGGGCCGAAGCCCGTGCGCAGCAGTCGGCTGCTCTCGAGCACCCAACGGTCGGTCGACGGGTCGCGAAAGTTGTCCTTGTCAAAGATTGGGCTGCGCATGGTGCATTCCTTTCGTTCTGCACCAAGTTATACACGCGTTGACCAGGTGCGCTCACTGCTTGCCCGCCGGTGCACCCCTTGCGGTGGAGGCGGATTACTCCAGGGGGCGGACATAGGCTGGCCAAACACCATCAACGTCGATGAAACGAGGGTCCATGTTCTCTACTGCTGACGAACTCATTGCCGCGCTGCAGCCCGCAAGCGGCGGTCGAGACGTTATCGATCCGAGCACCGGTGCGGCATTCACCCAGGTGCCCGTTGCCACGTCGGAAGACCTCGATGCGGCGATCGACCGTGCCGAAGCTGCGCAGAAGTCGTGGGCCAAGCTGTCCCATGCCGAGCGCAGCGACTACCTGAACAAGGCGGCGGATGCGATCGAGGCGTCGAGCGAGGCACTCGCCGTGCTCCTGTCGCGCGAGCAGGGCAAGCCGCTCAACGGCCCAAACGCCCGCTTCGAAGTCGGCGCGTGCGTGAGCTGGCTGCGCGCGACCGCGGCCTTTGAGCTTGAGCCCGAGGTCGTCATGGAGGACGACACGCAGCGTGCCGAGCTCCACTACGACCCGATCGGCGTCGTCGCCGCGATCAACCCGTGGAACTGGCCGATGATGATCGCCATCTGGCAGTTCGCGCCGTCGCTGCGCATGGGCAACACGGTTGTCTCGAAGCCCGCAAGCTCGACCACGCTGTCGGTCCTCGCGCTTGCGAAGGTCATGAACGAGGCGCTGCCCGAGGACGTGCTCATCGTCGTGCCGGCGAACAGCAAGATCGGCGCGGCGCTCACGGGCCACCCGAAGATCGGCAAGGTCATGTTCACCGGTTCGACCGAGGTCGGCCGCATCATTGCGCGCGACGCGGCCGAGAACATCGCCCGGGTCACCCTCGAGCTCGGCGGCAACGACGCGGGCATCGTGCTGCCCGATGTTGATGCCAAGGCAATCGCAGAGGACCTCTTCTGGGGCGCGTTCATCAACACCGGCCAGACCTGCGCTGCACTGAAGCGCCTCTACGTGCCAACCGAGATCTATGACGACGTCGTTGAGGCACTCGTTGAGGTCGCGAAGAACATGCCGATGGGCAACGGCCTGGACGAGCAGAACGTGCTCGGCCCGCTGCAGAACCAGGGCCAGTACGAGGTCGTGGACCGCCTCGTCAACGCAGCCCGCGACGGCGGCGCGACGATCAACGTCGGCGGCGACCCGGATGCGTCGGCGCCCGGCTATTTCTACCCGACCACGATCGTGTCGAACATCAGCAACGACAGCCCGCTCGTGGCCGAAGAGCAGTTCGGCCCGGCCCTGCCGATCATCAAGTACGACTCGCTCGACCAGGCGATCGAGTGGGCGAACAGCCTCGAGGTTGGCCTCGGCTCGAGCGTGTGGAGCTCCGACACGGCGAAGGCCGTCGAGGTCGCCCGCCAGCTCGAGGCCGGCACGACGTGGATCAACGCGCACGGCGCGATCGACCCGCGCATCCCGTTTGGCGGCGCGAAGGCGTCGGGCTACGGCCTCGAGTTCGGCACCGCCGGTCTCAAGGCGCTCGGCCAGCCGCACGTCATCACGATCCCCAAGGCGTAATCGCCGTCATGAACAAACCGCGGCTCCACTCGTTTGAGTGGGGCCGCGGTTTCGCTGTGTGCCCTCGGCGGGAATCGAACCCGCGCGCACCCTTTAGGAGAGGGATGCTCTATCCACTGAGCTACGAAGGCGCACTGCAATCGTAGCGGGCCCGCGAATGCATGAAACTCCACGGGCACTGCGGCAATCACCGGGCAACGTCGCCTAGGTTGAAACCTGTGTGGGGCATTTTCCGGAGGCAGAACGCCAAGAACAACGACGAAGCAACCGTCGACGTCTCGGTGGAGCGCGATCGCAAGGAGGCGAGCGCGACTGAACCCATTCTCGAACGCGAGCAGCGCGCGCGAGAACTCGAGGACGGCGTCGCGGTTGGTGATCGCCCGACCGAGTGGATTAACCAGGCGCGCGCGACCCGGGCGACCAAGCCTGCCGACGAGACGCCCGAGCCGACCGACACCACCGCGTTTGCGCCGATGCCGACGCTGCCGGCGGTCGAGGTAGAGGAGCAGGAAGCGGAAGCGAGCTCCGAAGCGCCGGCCGACAGCGAGTTTGCCGCACCCGAGACGTCACCCGTCGCGGCGCAGCCGGTCAACATCGGCGACACGCACGTGCGCTGGCGCGAAGAAATTGCCGAGCTCGGCGGCACCTCGCCGCTGCGCAACTTCGCGGCTCGCCGGGGCACCTACATCGACCTGACGACGGCGCACCCCTCGGGCATCGCGACGCTGCTTGCGCGGCGCCCCGTCATGCTCTCGAGTCTCGTGCGCGAGCCGATCGCTTTCCGCACCGCCCTCGAGGCAGCGGGTCTCGTCGCGCGTCGCGGCGCCGAGCTCGAGGCGGGGCGCGGGCTGAGCTGCGTGCAACTCGCGATCGGGTTTGCGAGCTGGCTTTCGAGCGACGGCGAGCTCCACGCCCCGATCTTCCTGCGCACCGCGACCCTGCGTCGCCTCGGCCGCGACTATGAGATTCGCCTGCGGGGCAAGCTGCAGCCGAACATCGCGCTGCTGCGTGCGCTATTCGACGACGGCGTGACCGTGCGCGCGAGCGAGTTGCAGACCCGGGTCGGCGACTCGGGCTCGCTGTTCCCCGACGCGGCGTTCGAGTACGTGCGTGAGGCCGGGGCGAAGCTGCCGAAGTTCGAGATTGACTCGATGGCGGCGCTCTCGACCTTTGCCGACTTCTCGGGCGCCATGCTCGACGACGCCAAGCAACTGCGGCACCCGGTGCTCGACGCGCTTGCGGGCGACCGGGATGCGCGCGGGCGGCTCGCGCGGCCGATCAGCGCCGAGACGTCGATCGACCCCGACCGCCGCGACCCAGCATCCGACCGGCTGCTGCTCGACGCCGACACCGAGCAGGAGCGCGTCGTCGACGCGATCCTCGGCGGCTCGAGCTTCGTCGTCGAGACCCTGCCCGGCACCGGTGTCACTCAGACTGTCGTCAACGCGATCGGCCACCTCGTCGACCGCGACCGTCGCGTGCTCGTCGTGACGCCTCGCATCGCCTCGATTCGGGCCATCCGCGCGCGGCTCAAGCACGTGGGGCTCGAGGGCCTCGCGGTGACGCCGCGTACGCTGCGCCGCGACGTCATCGCCGCGATCTCGCGCAACGAGCGTGCCGATCGCCCGAACACCGCCGACCTTGACGACGCGCTCGTGCGCCTGCGTCGCGTGCTCGCCGACTACCGTAGCGCGCTGACGACCGACCACCCCGAGTTTGGGGTGTCGCCGCTCGACGCGCTCGAGGCACTCAGCCGACTCGAGCTCCGGGATGTGCCGCCGTCGACGACCGCGCGCCTCGGCCACGAGCAGCTCGTCGCACTGCGCGAACCCGCCAAACGTGCCGCGGCTGCCGAGCAGATGCGCGACCTCGCCGAGCTCGGCGAGTTCCGCTTCTCGCATGATGAATCGCCCTGGTACGGCCTGTGCTTCCAGAGCACCGACGAGGTCGAACATGTGCACTCGACCGCCGTGCGCCTCGCCGACGGCCGCACGAGCGAGTTGCTGCGCTCGGGCGAGAAACTCATCGAGCAGACCAACCTCCGTGCTCCCGAGACCTTCGCTGAGCTCGGTATTTACCTGCGGCTGCTCGCCGACATCCGCGAAACGCTCGACCGCTTTACGCCTGAGATCTTCGACGCCGACCTGTCGGAGCTCATCGAGGCGACCGGACCGCGCCGCGAGGGCAGCGACATGTCGGCCTCGCGCCGTCGCGAGCTGCGCAACTACTCGCGCGAGTTTGTGCGCCCTGGCGTGACCGTGAACGAGCTGCACGAATCGCTGAAGTACGTGCAGCGCCAGCGCATCATGTGGCACCGCTACGTTCGCGACGCGGCCCAGCCGAATGTGCCGACCGGCATCGACCGGATGCGTTCGGAATGGCGCGACGTGAGTGCGCTCGTGCAGATCGTCGACGCGCCCCTCGGCGATGCGGGCCGGACCACGCTAGCCGATACGAAGCTTGACGAGCTCGAGGAGCGGCTGCAGCAGTTCGCCGCGAAGTCGGAGGTGCTCGACAACGCCGTGGATCGGCTCGCGCTCAACGAACAGCTGCGAGGCCAGGGCCTCGGTGAACTGCTCGACGACCTCGGCGAGCGCCACCTCGAACCCCACGAGGTTGAGGACGAGCTCGAGCTCGCGTGGTGGCAGTCGGTGCTCGAGGAGCAGCTTGCAAACGAAAAGGCGCTGCTCAACGCGAACACTCGCGTACTGACCCGACTTGAAAGCGACTTCCGCGTCGTTGACGAGGCGCACACCGCATCCAGCGCCGACCAGCTCGCATGGCAGCTCGCCCAGGCGTGGAAGGTCGCGCTCGTCGACCGCGCCGAGGAGGCGGACTCACTGCGCGAGTTGCTGCGCACGCCTGGCCTGACCTCGCGCCAGCTCGTGGACCAAGCGGCGGGGCTCTCTCGCTCAGTGTCGCAGGTGTGGATCACGACGCCCTACGATGTGCCGCGCATCGACCCGCGCGCGAAGTTCGACGCCGTGCTGCTCGTCGATGCGGCGGCCGTGCAGACCTCCGAGGTCGTCGGCGCCATCCGCCGCGGCACGCAGGTGATCGCGTTTGGCGACCCTGTGACGCAGTACCCGACGCCGTTCAGCGTGGCCGTGCTGCCGCCGAGCGAGCCGCAGCCGGGCGTGAACCGCAGCGAGGCCGAGGTCGAGGCGAGCATCGACGACACCGCGTACGCGCAGCTCGCGAAGCTCCTGCCAACCATCTCGCTGACCCGTTCCTACCGGGCAGGCGGTGAAGACCTCACTGAGCTCGTCAACGAGCGCTTTTATGGCGGCCGCCTGCACTCGATGCCCTGGGCCGGCGCGTTCCTCGGCCACTCATCGCTCACCTATTCGTACGTACCCGGCGGCACCGGCCTGCCCGATCGTCGCACCGGCACGGTCGAGGCGACCGATGCCGAGGTGACGCGCGTCGTGGAGCTCGTGCTCGATCACGCGATCCACCGCCCGCGCGAGTCGCTGATGATTGTGAGCGCCTCAGCCGCGCACGCCGAGCGAGTCGAGCAGGCCATCTGGTCGGCGGTCTCGCAGCGCAGCGACCTCGCGGAGTTCTTCACCAAGCCGCGGAACGAGCCCTTCATCGTCGCGACCATCGAGGCCTCGGTGGCGCAGGCGCGCGACCGTGTCATCTTCTCGCTCGGCTACGGCGTGACGCCGCACGGTCGCGTGCTCTCTGACTTCGGCGTGCTCGGCAGCCCGCTCGGCGAGCGCGCGCTCGCCGTGACGATGACCCGGGCTCGTCGCTCGCTCGTCATCGTCACCTGCGTGCGACCCGACCAGTTTGAAGTGTCGCGCCTGACCCGCGGCACCGTCGGCCTCGCCGAGATCCTCACCGAGCTCGGCGAACGTACCGAGCAGCCCGGCGGCTCCGACCCCGACGGCAGCGGCGAGGCGCCGATGCTCGTTGACCTCGCGCGCCGCCTTGCGTCGTTTGGGATGCGCGTCGAACTGGGCTTCCGAGGCGAGATTCCACTGGCCGCGTCGTACGGCAACCGGGCGATCGTCATCGACATGGACGTTGCCGCGGGGGAGTCGGCACCGGCCACGACGCTGCGCGAGTCGCTGCGCTTGCGCCCCGAGCTGCTGAAGCGCCTCGGCTGGTACTACCTGCGCGTGCGCGCATTCGAGCTGTTCGCGAACCCGGAGGCCGTCGCCCGGCGCATCGCGATCGCACTTGACGTGCCGATCCCCGACGAGGATGCGGCCGATCTGCCCGAGCTCACGCGCGGCAAGCCGCAGCTGCCTCGAGCGGAGGCGGAGTGACCCGCAAGCATCGGCGGGTGATCACCGAGCCACCCGCTGGCAGCGATCCGCATCCGGCCGACACCTATCGCGAGCTCGCGGGCGAAGACCGTCCCGAGCAGTGGGGGGATGCGCCGCGCAAGGCGGAAGACTCCGCCAACGATGACCGGCTGCGCGACAACGTGCCGCCACACAACGTGAACGTTTAGGTGTCGATGAGCACGCGTCACCCCGAGCGCGACGACGAAGAACGTGATCTCGTCGCCGCCGAGACCGGGCAGATTCCACTTGATGAGATCGCCGCCGCCGCGAAGCAGGCCGACCGTATCCCGCGCGAGATTTGGATCCTGATCGGCGCGACGTTCTTCGTCGCTGTGGGCTTCGCGCTCGTCGTGCCCGTGCTGCCGCAGTATGCCGAGAGCTTCGGGGTCGGCGCGTTCCTCGTCTCGGTAGTGGTAAGCGCGTTTGCGTTCATGCGCTTCATCACGGCGCCCGTCGGCGGCATCCTTGTCGACCGCTTTGGCGAGCGGCCGATGTACATCGCCGGCCTGCTCATCGTCGCAATTTCGAGCTTCGCATCCGCCTTTGCGAGCAGCTATGTCGAACTGCTCATCTTCCGCGGGCTCGGCGGCATCGGCTCGGCGCTGTTTACCCTCTCGGCATCGGCCATGGTCGTGAAGTTCTCGCCCCCGCGCATCCGCGGTCGCGTCACGTCGCTGTGGTCGGGCACCTTTCTCATCGGCAACATCTCGGGACCGATCTTCGGTGGCATCCTCGGTCAGGCCGGTATGAGCGTGCCATTCTTTGTGTATGGCTGCGCGCTCGTCGTCGCGGCGGTGATCGTCGCCGTGCTGCTGCGCGGCGGCCGGTCGCGCGCGAGCGCTGGCGCGGTGAAGTCGCCGCCGATGACGTTCGCCGAGGCGTTGGCGATTCCGGCCTATCGCACCTCGCTGCTGTTCGGATTTGCGAACGGCTGGGCGAACCTCGGCATGCGGGCGGCGGTGATTCCGCTGTTCGTAAGCCAGGTCGTCAATGACGAGCCGTATGCCGCGGGCCTCGTGGTTGCCGCAGCGGCGATCGGCATGGTGCTTATCCTGCAGTGGTCAGGCCGCGCGAGCGACCACCGTGGTCGTCGACCGCTTATTCTCGCCGGGCTCGTCGTGTCGTCGGCCGCGATGGTCGCCATGGTGTGGTCGCACGAACTTTGGGTGGTGCTGCTGGTCAGCTTCGTCGCCGGCATCGGCAGCGGGCTCTGCGGGCCGGTGTCGCAGGCCGCGGTCGGCGACATCATCGGGCCGAACCGCTCGGGCGGGCGGGCGCTGTCGCTGTTCCAGATGCTGCAGGATCTCGGGCAGATCGCGGGGCCGATGATCGCTGGCCTGCTTATCGACTTCGTGAGCTATGAACTTGCCTTTGTCGTCGCGGCGGTCGTGCTGTTGCTGCCTGCGATCGCCTGGGCATTCACGCGCGACACCTTGCCCGGACATGAAACTGGGCCCGGCCAACGGTCGAGCCCAGTGCGGTAAGCAGTGACTACTGCTGACGGGTCGCGAGCAGGTCGCGGATCTCGACGAGCAGGTCGGTCTCGGTCGCCGCGGCCTCTTCCTCTTCTGGGCGGTGGCCGTGCTTGCGGATGTACATGGCTTCGTTCATCTTGTTCATCGGCAGAACGATGACGAAGTAGACGACGAGCGCGATGAGCAGGAAGTTGATGACGGCGGCGATGACCTGGCCGACACCGAAGGCGACGGGGCCAACCTGCCACACGGCGCTGGCGAGCTGGTCAGCGTTGAACATTGCGGCGATGAGGGGGTTAAAGATGCCCTCAACGAGTGCGTTGACGATCGCAGTGAATGCAGTGCCGATGATGACCGCGACGGCAAGTTCGACGACATTGCCCCGCATAATGAATTCTTTGAAGCCTTGCATGGCTCCTCCTTGTGAGTCGGAATTAGCTTCATGTCCGGCTACCGGGGAGAGAGCGCACCCGCCGCGCTTGCGGCCGGGCGCAATCATCGCAGCAGCGAACTGAGCATAACCCTGCGCTGAATAAACAAGTGCGACACGCCGCACATTTCATCGGAATTTGGGGCGCAGGTTAATTCGCGTTGGCGGGCGTTTCGAGGTAGACCGATGGTGTCACGATGCCTGCGATGCGCACATCGTGGGGCTCGCGGGGCAAGCGTTCGAGCACTTCGTCGTCATGCACGACCGCGATGATTCGCGCCCGCTGCTCCGGTTCAAGCACGGCGAGGGCACGGTCGTAGTAGCCGCCGCCCCAGCCGAGTCGGGTGCCGCTGCGGTCGGCTGCGGCGGCTGGCAGCAGGAGGAGCTCGGCGGTGTCGAGGCCGGAGGCGAGGGCTGGGCCGACCGGTTCGGGCACGCGCAGTCGCGGATGCTCGGCCAACTCGCCGGTGTCGACGCACCACTCGAGGGTGGTTTTGGAGCTGGCGCGGGGGAGGAGCACCTGCACGTCGTGGTCGCGGGCCCAACTCAGGAACGCGGCGGTCGGTGGCTCGAGGGTGGTGGACGCGAAGCAGGCGACCACGCGGGCGTCGAACTTGCGCGTGAGGCCGCGCAGCTGCTCGGCAAGGCTGTCGGCGAGGGCCGCGGTGGCGGTCTGCCCGCGCATCCGTCGCATGCCGCGCACCGTTGCGCGGAGCTCGTATTTGCTGGCCATGGGTCAACGCTAGCGGTCAACGCGGATGGTTAGGATGCACAGTATGACGTTTGAGGTGAACAAGGCGGTCATTCCCGCTGCTGGTCTCGGCACCCGGTTCTTGCCGGCAACGAAGGCGATGCCGAAGGAGATGCTTCCAGTCGTCGATCGGCCCGCGATCCAGTACGTGGTCGAAGAGGCCGTCGAGGCGGGACTGACCGACATCCTCATGGTGACCGGTCGAAACAAGACGCCGCTTGAGAATCACTTCGACCGCGTCCTTGAGCTCGAGTCGGCGCTCGAGGAGCGCGGCGACCAGCACAAGCTCGAGGCCGTGCGCCACGCGAGCAACCTCGCGGACGTGCACTACCTGCGTCAGGGCAGCCCACTCGGCCTCGGCCACGCGGTCTACCGCGCCCACCAGCACGTCGGTGACGAGTCGTTCGCGGTGCTGCTTGGTGACGACATCATCGCCGAGGGTGGCCAGCTGCTGCGAGAGATGGTGCGCGTGCACCGCGAGACCGGCGCGAGCGTCGTCGCGGTGCAGGAGGTGCCGCAGGAACAGGTGTCGTCATACGGCGTGGTCGCGCCGCAGCTCGTCGACGGCGGGTTCAAGAGTGCCGGCGACTACGAGTGGCCGACCTATTGGGTGAACTCGCTCGTCGAGAAGCCCGCCGTTGAGGATGCGCCGTCGAACTTCGCGGTGATTGGTCGCTACGTACTCCGCCCAGAGGCGTTCGAGATTCTCGAGAACACTCCTCCCGGGCGCGGCGGCGAGATTCAGCTCACCGACGCCCTCGTCGAGATGGCCGCGAACCGTGAGGAAACCGGCGGCGTCGTAGCCCTCGTCTACGGTGGCCGCCGCTTCGACACCGGCAACAAGTTCGAGTACCTCAAGGCGAACATCGAGCTCGCGATCGCGAACGCTGAGCACGGCCCCGAGGTGCGCGAGTGGATTCAGCAGTACGCGCAGCAGCTCGCGCAGCAGACGAAGAACGGGAACTAGTCATGTTCGCCGGGGTGGAGCATCCCGCGCTGAACGACGGCGAGCTCACGCTGCGCCCGCTTCGCACCCGCGATGCGCGGGAGCTCGAACGTGTGTTGCTCGAGAACCGGCCGTGGCTGCAGGCCTGGGAAGCAACGCTGCCGGGTGGCTCCGGTAATTGGAACGTGCGGGGCGCGGTGCGCTCGCTGCTCGAGCAGTCGGCGCAACGCGTTGCGGTGCCGTGGGTGCTCGAGGTTGAAGGGCAGTTGGTAGGCCAGCTGACGATGTCGAACATTCAGTGGGGCGCCGTGCTGCAGGGCACGATCGGGTACTGGGTCGCGCAGAGCGTTGCGGGTCGCGGGTTCACGCCGAGCGCCGTGGCGATGGCCACCGACTACGGCTTTCGCGCTTTGGGCCTGCACCGGGTCGAGATCTGCATTCGTCCCGAGAATGGTCCGTCGCTGCGGGTCGTCGAAAAACTGGGGTTTCGATACGAGGGGCGCCGCGACCGATACATCCACATCGATGGTGACTGGCGCGACCACTACTGCTTCGGGCTCGTGCGCGATGAGGTGCCGGAGGGAGTGCTGGCGCGCTGGCGGGCGGGCCAGGTCGACGAGCGGGTCGCGGCGCGGCCCGAAACGGGACCGCTCGCGTAGTTTGGGCGGCGGCCGTGCGGGAGATTACCGGCTCGATGCCGAGCTACGGGGCAGCGCACTGGTTGATGCTGGCATTGCTCGTCGTCCTCGTGGCCGTATGCGTGCCGCTGGCCCGACGCATCCGCGGTACTGAGCGCGAGGCGCGCGTGTATCGCAGGTGTGGGTGGGTGCTGCTCGCCTGGTCGATCGGGTGGTGGGGCTGGGGGATGCTGCCCGAGAACTGGAACCCGGGGGAGTCGCTGCCGCTGCACTACTCGGATGCGCTGCGGCTCATTGCCGCTTTGGCACTGATCACGCGGCGGAGGTTGTGGCTTGCGCTGCTGTTCTTCTGGGGTCTCTCGCTGAACCTGCAGGCGGTCGTGACCCCGTCGCTGAACTACTACGTGTCGGCCTCGGCGGAGTTTGTCGATTACTGGAGCTTTCATCTGCTCGTGCAGGTCGCGGCGATCGTGATCGTTTGGGGCTATGGGTATCGACCCACGTGGCGCGAGTACTGGTGGGCCTTCGGCTCGGCGGTGGTGTGGGCGGTCGTCGCGGGGGTCGGGAATGTGGTTTCAGGAGGCAACTATGGGTTCCTCGCGCACAAGCCGGCGACCGCATCCGCCCTGGACGTGATGCCGGAGTGGCCCTGGTACGTGCCGATCGTGCTGCTGCTCGTCGGGGGTGTGTGGGCGCTGATGACGTGGCCGTTCGCCCGCGGGCGCGGGAAACTGCGAAATACCTGGGAAACCACATACGTCACACCAGACACTCCCAGAACAATCCGCCGCAACGATCGGGCGGCCCCCTAGCGTGGTCGCATGCAGGAATTCGGAGGGGCAAGCAGTCTCGCGCTCGCGTTGATCGCGCTGCTTGCTGTCGGATTTTACGTGCCGACGTGGGTGCGCGAGCACAACGCTCGGGCGACCGAACGAAATGCGGTGCGACTGCAGCAGACGATTCGCGCGCTCGCGCAGACGGCCGCTCACCCCGAGGTCTACGAGCTCGAGGCGAACGCCCGCGAGGTGCGCACGCAGCGCCGCGAGCTGAAGCGGGCGCGTCAGCTCGAGGCCGACGCGGTGCGCGAGCAGGCGCGCGCGGAGGCGGCAGAACGAGAGGCATCCGCCCGGCTGGAACTGGCCGAGGTACGAGCAAGCAAGCAAGAACGAGAGGCAGCGGAGGCGGAGATGGCAGACGCAATTGCACGACGTGAGGCCGCTGCTCGGGCGCGGGCGGCGGCGGCTCGCGCGGCGCAGCGTGAGGCAGAGATTCGCGGCACGTGCGAAACTGCGCAGGAGCGCTGGGCCGGTGGCTCGTCGGGCTCGGAGCGCGCGGTCGAGCGCAAGATTACGGGGCAGGTGCCCCGGCTCGCCGGCTCGCGCGAGGCGGCGAAGCGTCGCCAGCGGGGCCGCCTCACGGCGACCGGCGTTGGCGCGTCTGGTCTGCTGCTTGCCGTGATTGGCCTGGTCGTCGGTCTCAGTGGGCTCGGTATTTCGCTGCTGGTGTTCGGCGCCACGGCGGCGGTTGGCGCTGGCTGGATGCTTTCTCGCATTAATTCGGTGTGGCTCGCGCAGCAGGACGAAGTCGTCGTGCCCGCGCCTGAGGCGCAGGAGATCGCCGAGCAGCTTGAGGAGATCGCGGAGGCGCGGCCCAAGCAGCGCGACCTCATCTTCTTCGACGTCGAGACGCGCTCGGACGCTGCGCCGGCTCCCGCGAACTCGTGGACGCCCGTGCCGTTGCCGAAGCCGCTCTATCTTGGCCGGGCGACGTCAGCCGAGCTTGGCGGGCCCCAGGGCGGCCCCGACGGTGGGCCCGATGGCCCCGGCAGCAAGCGTGATCAGATGGATGCTGATCTCGCGCAGCTCCTGCGTGAGGAGTCGGACCGCTCGACGCAGGCCCTGCGTGACGCGCACCGCGACGTTGCGAGCCTGCCGAATGGCGTGCAGCGCATCCGCCCGATTACCGTCGGCAGTGCGAGCGAGTGGAGCCACATGGGCGACGTCGACGCGATCGTTGAAGATGCAGGTGTCGGCGACTACGACGACTTGGATGCCGTGCTTCGTCGCCGTCGCGCGGGTTAGTCAGTAGGATGAGCGGTTGACGGTTGTCGTTCGTGGCGACCGGCAACTCCCGTAATCAGCAACAAGGTTGGCAGGCACTCGATGGCGCGACGCGAAGGTCCGGATCCGTTCGACCAGACCAGCGGCGATTCGCTGCAGGTTGAGTCGGGTCTGTTCACCTCCCAGGGCCGTGACCGTGGGCGCACCGGGGCGTCGAATGCCCGTGCTGCCACCGGTGGTCTGGGCGCCCGTTGGCGGAGTTCTTCGCAGCAGCGCCGCGTCAACCTCGTCACGCTGCTCGTCGTCGTGCTCGTTGTTGTGATTGTGCTGCCGATGCTCATCTCGTTTGTCGGTGCGAACCGGCGAGAGGCGCTCGCCGCGGCGGATGCCGCTGGCGTGCAGCCCGTGAACGTGGTCGTCATTGACGCCGATGTGCAGGCGGCGGCAGATTCGTCGAGCCCCGTGCTCGGTGCCTACGCGATGTCGTCGGCGTTCGTTTCCAACGAGACGAGCGACGAGATGCAGAAGCGCATCGAGGCCGTATCATCGTCGGTGATCGACAACAATGCTAGCGAGACGCAGTCGCTTTCGGATGACTCGATTTCGTACTTCACGGGCACCTATGCGCCCGAGCTCGTGTCGATGGTGCCCGAGCACAAGGCCAATTGGTCGGCGATGAACTGGGACACCTCGACCGAGATCGACACGGCCGCCGAGCAAGTCAACACGGCACTCGGTGGGGGGCAACTCGACCAGATCGCGAATGCGGTGATTCAGTTGGCGACTGCGCTGGGTGACGCTCGCGACGAGCACTACGCGAACCGTGTGACCTATGTGGCTCCCTCGCCGAAGGCGACGCAGGATCCCACCCCGAGCGCAACGCCCGAGGAGACGGAAGAGCCAGAAGAGACCGAGGCCCCCGAAGAGACCGAGGAGCCCGCCGAGACCGGCGGCATCGGTGGAGGTGGCAGCGACCCCGAGCCCACGTCGGACCCGGTGGACCCGGAGCCCACTCCGACCAGTGACGACACCGGTAACGGCGGCGGCAACGGCCTGGGCAACGGTTAAGACTGACTGCTCGTCCGTCGAATCGCCCGAGTCTCCAAGGGGCGCAGGACTATTGGGCGGGGTTTAGTAGGCCAACATTCCCATATTGTTCGTGCCTCGCCCGCGCGGCGCGAGCCTCTTGGCGTTGGTGTCAGTTCGCCCGGGCGCGTGGGTGGCCGCCATCGATTTCGCGCTGCCGCGAAACGGATGGTAACGTTGACTCTTGTTGTAAGGGCCTATGGCGCAGTTGGTAGCGCGTCTCGTTCGCAATGAGAAGGTCAGGGGTTCGAATCCCCTTAGGTCCACGTAAGTTGAGAGAATCGAAACCTGCCCCGTCTGATGGCGGGGCAGTTTCGTGTTCGGGCCGGGATCGTCTGCGGTGCTGCTGCTGCCGGACGCAAGGACGCTGGCGGCAGGCTCTCCGAGTGTTATGGGCAGTGGTTGACGGGCAGGCTCATGGCCGTTTCGCCACCGTCAAGACCACCACCGAGTCTTCGACTGCTTCCAGCCCGTGCGGGGCATCGGGTATGAACATCAGGTCGCCCGGGGAGCCGTTCCAGCTGGCGTCGTGACCAGTGAGGGTCACTCGTCCGTGGAGTACCTGCACGGTTGCTTCGCCTGGGTTCTCATGCTCGTGAAGCTCGGAGCCGGCACGCAGAGCGATCATCGTTTGTCGGAGGATATGTTCGTGGCCGCCGTAAATGGTATGGCCACTGCGCCCGCTTGACGCGTTTCTGGCGATCTCCAGTTGGTGGCGCATCAACGCTGGTAGGGATACTTTTTGCACGGAGCCTCTTCCGTTCGGAATGGACTGTCGGTAGCCGCCTCGTCGGACTATCCGGCCCAGCGGTGTGGACTGCTATCCATGATCTCAGCACGTCGAGGGGTTACACGCATCGTCATCCTCTAAAATACCAGGATGACTGGCTCCCAGGATGGAGCGCGGCATGCCGCGCTCTCGGCAGCATCGCGCCGGCGTCTGCTTAGTGTGCTGATCGACGACGGCCCCATGGATGTAACTACGCTTGCCGAAACGGTCGGGCTGCACGTGACAACGGCACGGTTTCACCTTGACGTGCTCCAGCAGGCTGACCTGATCCGGCGGACAGCGGGAAGAGCGGGCAGACCAGGCCGGCCACGTCAGCTCTACGCCGCGACCGCCACCGCCGAGCCTGGCGAGGCGTACCGGCAGTTAGCGGCTGCGCTCACCCAGGTGCTGGCCACCGACCCCGACGCCGGACCCCAATTAGCAGAACGCGCCGGGCGCCATTGGGCACAGATGGAGATACCAGTCGAGGAAGCAATGTCCTGGGAGGAGGGAACCCGCCGGATCAGCGATCTATTCGAGCGCATTGGCTTCGCGCCGCGCCTGGTCGACGACACCGCGGAACGTCATCTGGAGCTAGACGCCTGCCCGTTCCGCGACCTCGCCCGGGCCTACCCCGAGATCGTGTGTAGGGCCCATCTTGGTCTGTTGCGGGGCTCGCTGGACCGGCTGGGAGTCCCCGGCGTCGAGGAGGCCGACTTGCGCCCGTTCGTCGAACCTGAACTGTGCGTCGCCGACATACCGACTCCCTAGTAAACAGGATCGCTATCCTCTAAATTGGGTGTAGACGGCGCCCAGGGAGAAGAACCGATGCCCTACGTCACCGCCCAGCCATGCAGTGACGTGATGGACCAGGTCCTGGGAGACGAGTTCCCGTTCCCGCTCGACGCGGCCTTCCCATCGAACGACTGAACGAAAGGAGCGACGATGCACGTCCTCCCAACCGGTAGCGGACCGGTCCACCAGGTACCTTTCCCGAACGGGCCAAGCGCCGAAGTGCTCGTCGACGAGCAGAGCGCCAGCGGACAGTTGGCGGCCGCGTATGTGACGATCCCGGCCGGCGGCAACATGCCCGAACATGCGCACGGGGAGTCCACCGCCTTGGTCGTTCCGTTCACTGGCGAACTGTTGATCCGCAGCGGTCAGCACGAGGAGAGGGTGGCTCCGGGCATCGTCGTCCTGCTCGACCAGGGCGAGCGGGTCAGCGTTGCCAACGAAACCAGCCATCCTGTCTCCATGCTCGGGGTGTTCGCCCCCGCCGGCTTCATCGAGGCGCTTGCCAGTTGGCCCACTTCGACCGCGCAGGACGCGGCCCCTAACCCACCGCAGCCACCGGTGGGGGACGGAGTCAATCAACCTCGCTAAGAAACCCCGCGGACCTGGGCCGCTGTCCTGCAGCAACCGCCAGGAAGTGAGCGCCAGGTGAAGGGACGAAACCGCGTTTTCAACGAACGCAGCTAACCGTTGGAAGAATATGATGAGTGGAGAGAGGCGTCACCTTCCTCTAACTGAGCGTTCTGCCGCTCCGCATACCTGCTCATCTTCGGTGCGTCTTGAAGTATCGAGCCGTATGCCGTTGTTTGCGGAACTCACCTATGCGGACATCCGGGATATTGAGCCGCTCGTGCGCTCGCGTGGCTACCGCGCCGGGGAAATGGTCCACCGGGCCGGCGATATGGCCAACAGTCTGTTTGTAGTGGCGTCCGGCACGGTGAAGCTCCTACGGTCCTCCGTGCACGGCCAAAATGTTGTCACGAATATTCTGGGGCCGGGCGAAGGTTTCGGAACACTAGGGACTTTGGGCGATTCCACCTACCCGGACACCGCGGAAGCCATGACAGTATCGTGTGCACTGGAAATATCGAGCGATGTCTTCAACGACGTCAGGGTCTGCTGAGGGTTTGGTTGAGTCCAAGACTGCTCCGCTCGGGAGAGCAGAGCTGAAAGGATAATGGCCATGCCGATCAAGTACAGCGAGGAGTTCAAGCGTGCGCTGTCGCGCTGGTGGAGTCCGGTATCGCACAGAAAACCGTGTGCAAAGACCTTGGGATCTCGAAGTCCGCGCTCGGCGCGTGGATCCAAGATTCCAGATTCAAAACCTATGGGATGACCCCGTCGAAGGATCCTGACGAGCAGCGCGAAATGCGGCAAGCGTTGAAGCGTATCCGTGAGCTCGAGATGGAGAACGAGGTGCTGCGCCGTGCGGCAGCGTACCTGTCACACGTGCACATCACGCCCCCAAAATGATCTACCCGCTCGTCCGTGAGATGGCTGCGGCCGGCGCCCGTGTCAGGGTGCCGGTCGCGGTGGCGTGCCGGGTGCTGGGGTTCAGTGAGCAGGCGTACTACCAGTGGCTTAAGCAGCCAGTGTCGGCCCGTGAGGCCGAGGAGCAGCATCTGATCGGGGTGCTACGGGAGTTGCACGAAGACGACCTCGAGGGTGGGTATCGGGTCCTTGCCGATGACCTCCACGATCTTGGCTCTCAGGTCTCGGAGCGGCGGGTGTGGCGGCTGTGCAAGGTCGCTGGCATCCAGTCCGTGATCTCGAGGCGGAAGCGCCGCTATCAGAAGGCCGGGGAGCCCGTGGGGGACGATCTTGTGGGGCGTGATTTCACCGCAGATGCTCTCGGCCAGAAGTGGTTGACCGACATCACCGAGCATTGGACCGGGGAGGGCAAGCTCTACCTCTGCGCGATCAAGGATGTCTGTTCGAACCGGATCGTGGGGTACGCGATCGATAAGCGAATGAAGGCGTCGCTCGCGGTTCGTGCGCTCGAGAATGCGCTCTTGCAGCGCGGCTACCCGAAGGGTGTGATCGTACATTCTGATCGTGGGGGCCAATTTCGAAGCCGGAAATTCCAGAAGGCTCTGAAACAGTATGGGCTTCAGGGGTCGATGGGCAGAGTCGGGGCGTGTGGGGACAACGCGGCGATGGAGAGTTTCTTCTCGCTGTTGCAGAAGAACGTGCTCGACCGGCGGCCCTGGCGGAGCCGGCAGGAGCTGCGCCTCGCGATCGTGTCGTGGATCGAGGGGAAGTATCACCGGAAACGGAGACAGCGCCGGCTCGGGAAGCTGACACCGGTCGAGTTCGAGACCATAATGATGGATGCCGTCGCTCTGGCGGCATAAACCCCGGACCCAACTAAACCCTCAGCAGACCCCCGGATTAACGAAGCGTTCACTGGATGTGGAGGGGGCGACCGGTCTGCGGGACCAGGCGGCCAACGCGTTTCCTGTGCTCAAGAGAGTCGACCCGGTGCTTTTCGGGAAGCTGCTATCGGGTGGTGAGATCCTCCTGGGTGCGGCTTTGATCGCGCCGGTAGTGCCCACGTGGGCGGCTGCGGCCGGTCTGGCCGGGTTCTCGGGGGCCCTGATGCGGGTGTATCTGAAGACGCCGGGGATGACGCGGGAGGACGGAATCCGTCCTGCGCCGGCAGGAATGGGCATCGCTCGGGATGTTTTCATGCTCGGCAGCGCCTTGGGTCTGCTCGTGGAAGAACTCACTAGCCGACAGGCTCGACGCAAGATTTCGGGAAAGACGGTGCGGTGATGGATTCGAATCAGGATGTAGAGGAACTCCCGATCAACGCGTGCTGGGCGCTGCTGCGCGCGACCACCGTCGGCCGGCTTGCCGTATGGGTGGAGGACCATCCCGATATTTTCCCCCTCAATTATGCGGTGGATCACGGGACCCTAGTTTTCCGATCCCGGGAGGGCACGAAAGTCTTCGGCGCGCTACCCGACGCCCCGGTCGCCCTGGAAGTCGGGTCTGCTGAGGCCTTGATTTAGCCCGGGGTTAGGCCGCCAAGGCGACGGCTTCCATCATTATGGTCTCGAACTCGACGGGGGTCAGTCTCCCGAGTCGTCGCTGTCGGCGCTTGCGGTGATAGATGCCCTCGATCCATCTCACGATTGCGAGGCGGAGCTCGTGTCGGGTGCCCCACGGGTGCCGGTCGAGAACGTTCTTCTGCAGCAGCGAGAAGAAGCTCTCCATCGCCGCATTGTCCCCGCACGCCCCGACGCGGCCCATCGATCCGCGCA
>NZ_JASCYH010000015.1:0-53520 GCF_030011715.1 Gulosibacter sediminis
CCCTGGAGGACCGTCGAGCAGGTCGAGCTCGCGACGCTCGAATGGGTGTGGTGGTGGAACCATCAACGCCTGCACGGCGAACTCGGCATGCGCACCCCGATCGAGATCGAGGACGCGTACTACGCTGGCCTCGAATCAGGCCTCCCGGCGACCGCCGGACAGGGAAACCGATAGGAACGAAACCCAGGCCGATTCAACTCCGTGTGTGCGAGCCGGCATGGCGGCAGGGGCGACTTCCCCCAACAGGCGATGCTGATCGAGCAGGTCGAACGACTCGTCGAACGTTTCTACGCCAAGGTGCAGATAGACCCGGAGACGATCGAGGCGGTCTCGGCGATGATTAACGCCCGGTTCGACGAGATGATGGCTGAAGGCGCCGCCGAACTCACCGACCTCGCGTCCCGGAGGACCCATCGCGAAGGCGAGCAACACGAGCTGCTCCAGGCTCACTACGCAGGAGCGATCCCGCCCGACCTCCAGGACCGGATCACCGCGTCGCTGGAGACCATCGAGTACCGGATCACCGCGCACCACCGCCACTATGCCGACGCGCGGGAGAACCTCGACGACTCACAGAAGCTGCTGTCCAACGCGGCCGACATCTACGAGCATGGCGATGACGCGAACCGTCGGCTCCTCAACCTGGCGCTGTTCAAGACGATCTGCATCGACGAGGACAACGACGTGCGCGTCGGCTACCGCAACCCGTGCGACGGGCTGAGCGTCCCCGGCCTCCATGCCGACGCCCTGGGCTGGTCTGCCCAAGAAAAGAAAAAGGGCCAGGTTGGAACCCTGACCAAGGGCGGGCCCTTGGTCGAAAGGTCAAACCTGACCCATCTGGGGTGAGTAACGGGGCTTGAACCCGCGACCTCCTGGACCACAACCAAGCGCTCTACCAGCTGAGCTATACCCACCATGTCGCCGCACCGTTCGCGCGGCAACCACACGATCTTACATCACGATTCGAGCAGGGGTGAAAACTCGTCGACGATGCTTTTCGAAATCTGCTTAAGCGACTCGGTGTCGGGGCCGGGCGCCGACACGATCATGGCCTGGCGGTAGTAGCGCAACTCGCGAATCGACTCGAGGATGTCGGCCGCCGCGCGGTGGCCGCCGTGCTTCTCGGGCGACTGGAAGTAGATGCGCGGGTACCAGCGTCGGGCGAGCTCCTTCAGCGTCGACACGTCGATGTTTCGGTAGTGCAAGTAGGTGTCGAGTTCAGGCATCTGCTTCGCGAGGAACATGCGGTCGGTGCCGATGGTGTTGCCGGCCAGGGGAGCGGTGCGCTCGCCAGGCACGAACTGCTTCACGTAGTCGAGCACCCGCTGTTGCGCCTCCTCGACGGTGACTCCGTTCGGGATCTCCTCGGCGAGGCCTGACGTCTTGTGCATGTTCGTCACGAAGTCGCCCATGTTGTCCATGGCGGCCTGCGACGGCTTAATGACGACGTCGAGGCCCTTGGTATCGAGCACGTTGAGCTCGGAGTCGGTGACAAACACCGCGATTTCGCAGAGCTCGTCGACGCCGATGTCGAGCCCCGTCATTTCGCAGTCGATCCACACCATGTGGCCATTCTTGTCACTCGAGGCACTCATGCAATTCATCGTAGTTCCGTGCGGGCCGTATGCCCGTCGGATGTGCATAACTCGCTAGACTGAGATGGTTGCCTCCGTAGCTCAGCGGATAGAGCAGGAGCCTTCTAATCTCTTGGTCGCAGGTTCGATTCCTGCCGGGGGCGCAACCTGGAGACGGAGTCCCGCCACGTTAGAACGGTGCCGGGTCGTTGATCGCGTCATACTCCTGGTCGTCGACGGGTTTGAAGATGGGCCCGACTCGTGCGGGTTCGACCGTCACCCGTTCGCCGCGCGGGGTGCGCCACCGGACCCAGCCGCCGCCGAGTTGTTCGCACTCCCACGGGCGCTGATGTTTCAGGGTGTGGTGTTTTGGGCAGAGGTGTCCCAGGTTTTCGACGTCGGTTTTGCCGCCCGCGGCCCACGGTTTCGTGTGATCGAGTTCGCTTTGATGCGCGGGTCTGCGACACCCCGGAAAGAGACAGACTTGGTCCCGTGCTTGCAGGAATCTGCGCATCGAGGGGGTCGCGTTGCGCGAGTCGACGGTGAGCACGTGCCCGGTGATCGGGTCGGTCAGGATTCGTTGGAAGCACTTCGCCTTGCCCGCCATCTCGCGGGCTTCGGTCATGCTGATCGGGGTCATCCCGTTGATCGTTGCGACATCGCGCGGCGCGTCGGGGTTGAGGAGGTTGAGCACCGGGATGACGATGCTCACCGTCGCGTTCACGCGCGAGCCGCCCTTGGCCTCGTGTTCGCGCATGCTCTGCGGCGTCGTCGTGAGGAAGGTTTCGACGAACAGGTCGGCCATCAACTGGCGAACGGTGCGCGGGTCCTCAACGAACTCGGCATCGGCGGGGGAGAGGTCTTCCCCGCGTGCCTGCGCCTCGCGCACGCGACGTCGGTGTTCGTCGGCCTCGTTCACGTTCTCCTCACGCAAGGCCTTGGCTTGCTTGTTCATGAGGTCGTACACGGCGTGCGCCTGCAGTGTCGGGACGTCGGCGGTGATGCGGGACATCCCGAACTCGCGGTCCTCGATGGTCACGTGCCGGGCTTGGTACTCGTGCTCGAACGCCGCTTCAAACTCTTCCGCGCCGAATTCGGCGGCGAGTTTCCGCGCGAATGCGTCAGTCGCCGCGACGGTGGCGCCCTTCGCGAGTTCCAGCACTTTCGACGCGTATTCGTCGAGGCGTCCGTCGGGCACAATCCCGGCGTGCCGGAGGAGTGCGCGGGCGTGCCGCATCGTCACCGCCGCCTCACGCAGCGGGTCAAGCCACACCGTGAAGTCGGTACCAAGCCGGTGCGCGTCATACGCCCGGTTCAAAAGCGCGGTGTCGGACTCGTTCGTGTGGATGCCGAACTCGGCCACGATCGATCGCAGGTTCAACCGCAGCAGGTCATCGGGACTCACTATCGACGAGCGTTCCTTCAACTGCGCATAGGTGCGGTGCTCCGCGACGGCATACGCCTGCGCGAGGCCCATCATCTTCAGGTACGCGCCGGTCTGCTCGAGCTTCCCCCCGTTGAGCACCATCTCTTCGATCGCCCCGAGCGCGTCATTCAGCCCATCGTTCTCTGGTGGAGGAGTGGTGCCGTCTGGCCGGTGCTTCGGTGCACGACGAATCGGCTCATCTGAGTCAGAGCCTGGGGGAGGGGTCGTTGCGGTCATCGTGCGTCACCTCCTCGAAGGTGCGTCAATGGGAGAACCGTTGTAGCAAGCATATACGCATGCACGCATAAATGCAATAGAAATAATGTTCTATTCAAGTCGGGCGGAATGTTCGAGGTTTCGAGCATTGGCGGGAAGGTTTCTGGACTGTGTTCACTCTGGCATGAGCCACCGACATGCCCTCGGCGGTTCAGTTTCGTGGCGGATTGCCGACTGGTTTCAGTTCACCACGACCATCCGACATTGGCATGGCTATCGGGCAGCGCGCGCTAGCGCCGGGTGGGCCCTGGGCTACTGCAATATGACGACGACCCACTGTCAAGGCTGCGATCCAACCAGTTCGCAGCTGGGCCCCGCGAATTACCCCGCAGCAATCAACGCGCGCGCCGCATCCAGCGCCCGGGCCGCATCTTCGGGGCTGATCGGCACAATCGCCATCGCGGTAATGACGTGGCTGGTGCATGACTCGGCGAGCGCCTCCACTGTCGAAGAAGAAGCATCGGGCCGCGCGGCCCGCACGCCCGCGGTCATCGCCTCGCGCAGCTCCGCGGTGTAGGCCCGAATCGTCTGTGCGACCGCCTCGTCGTGGCCGATCGGCGCGCCGGCGGTGTTGACCAGCATGCATCCGTGTGTCGCTGGCAGCGAGCCAACCTGCAGTAGTGCGGCGCGAAGCCCGACAAGATACTGCTCGAGCGCATCTGCCGCGACCACATCGCCCTTCAGTGGCTGCAACCGCGGCCGGATGATCTCGTCGAGATAGCTCTCAACGGCGGCGTCGAACAGCCCGCGCTTCGAGCCAAACGCGTAGTAGATACTCGAGCGATTGAGGCCGGTGGCCTGCTCGAGCTCGGCGAGCGAGGCGTTCTCGAAGCCGTGCTGCCAGAAGACCGCGCGCGCCGCCCGAACAACCTCGGTGGTGTCAAAGGTCTGGGTGCGGCCCATGAATTCCTCCATTGCGTGAACTGACCGGTTCAGTATATTCTAAACCGGTCGGTTCAGAATGGACAGCGTCGCTCGACGCAAGGGGGAGCAGCTTCATCATAGTCATCGCAGGTCTCGTACTCGCCGGCATCGCGGCGCTCGTGCACGTCTTCATCTTCTACCTCGAGTCGATCGCCTGGACGGGCCCGCTCGCCCGCAAGACCTTCGGCACCGGCACCGCAGACGAGGCAGCCCTGCAGAAGGAACTCGCCTTCAACCAGGGCTTCTACAACCTCTTCCTCGCCATCGCGGTGATCCTCGGCATCATCTTCTACGCCGCGGGCCAGCCGGCCATCGGCGCGACGCTCGTCTTCACCGGCGCTGGCTCGATGGTCGCCGCCTCGCTCGTGCTGCTCCTTACGAGCTCCGACAAGGCCTCGGCTGCCCTCAAACAGGGCGTCATCCCGGCGCTCGGCGTGATCGCCCTCGCCATCGGCGTCGCGCTCTAGTCCGTCAACCCACCCGAAGCCACCAACCGAACCAACGGAAAGCAGCAACCGCATGCCCGCAGCCGTCAGCACCCAGGTTCAACTCGTCGCCCGACCGCAGGGATGGCCGATGCACGAGGACTTCCGCTACGTCGAGGTCGAGTACGCCGACCTCGAGCCCGGCCAGGTTCGGGTGCGCAACGAGTTCATCTCAGTCGACCCGTACATGCGCGGCCGCATGAACGACGTCAAGAGCTACACCCCGCCGTACGTGCTCGGCGAGACGATGACCGGCGGCGCGATCGGCCGCGTCGTCGAGTCGGCTTCGGATGCGCTGCCCGTCGGCACGCTCGTGCAGCACGACCTCGGCTGGCGCGACATCGCCCAGGCTGACGCCAGCGCATTCCGCGCCGTTCCCGAGCTGCCGGGTGTGCCGCACTCGGTGCGCATGGGCATCCTCGGCATGACCGGCATGACCGCCTACGTCGGCCTCACCGCGATCGCCGGCCTCAAGGAGGGCGACACCGTCTTTATCTCGGGCGCTGCCGGCGCCGTCGGCACCGCCGCGGGCCAGATCGCGCGCCTCCTCGGCGCGAAGCGCGTCATCGGCTCGGCGGGTTCGGCCGAGAAGGTCGCGCTGCTCACCGAGAAGTACGGCTACGACGCCGCCATCAACTACAAGGATGCGCCGGTGCGCGAGCAGCTGCGCGAGATCGCGCCCGAGGGCGTCGACGTCTTCTTTGACAACGTCGGCGGCGACCACCTCGAGGCGGCGCTTGACGTCATGAACGACGGTGGCCGCGTTGCGCTCTGCGGCGCGATCGCGGGCTACAACGCCGTTGATAAGCCCGCGGGCCCCGACAACATGGCGAACATCATCACGCGCGCCCTGTCACTCAAGGGCTTCACGCTCGGCAGCTACATCCACCTCGCCCCCGAATTCCAGCAGCACATGGCGGGCTGGTTCGGCGAGGGCAAGATTGCCTACGACGAGACGATCGTCGACGGCATCGACCACGCGGTCGACGCCTTCCTCGAGATGATGCGCGGCGCGAACACCGGCAAGATGCTCGTGCGCATCGACCCGGAGGCCTAAGCGCTAGTCGAGCGCCTCCTGCAACTGCTCGGCCGAGAACACCGAGTCGTCGCCGAACCAGTCGCTGACGGCCGCGTCCCAGGTGCCATCTTCATAGGTGCTCGCGAGCCACGAGTTCACTGTCGCAGCGAACTCGGCATCTTCGAGCGGCAGCATGTAGGCGAGGGTCGCGTCGGTGAGCGGGTCGTCGGCGTTGACCTCGCAGAGTTCGGGATGCTCGTGGGCGGCCCAGACGACCTCGGGCGCATCGGTGACCATGACATCGGCATCACCCGCGACGATCTGATCGAAGATCGTGTTGTTGTCGTCGTAGCGCACGATGTCGGCCTCGGGCGCGTGCTCGTCGGCGAACGCCTCGTTCGTGCCGCCCACGGGCGTGATGAGCGTGGTGTCGGGCTGGTTCACCTCCTCGAGCTCGTCGAACTCGTCCTCGCGCCCGCAGATCGTGATCGCGGCCTTGCCGCCGACGATGACGGGGTCGCTGAAGGCCACCTGCTCGGCGCGCTCGTCGGTGACGGAAATGCCGCCGACCGCGATGTCGCACGAGCTCAGGAAGGTCGACATCAGGTCAGACCACGAGGTCTTGACCCACTCCAGCTCGACGCCGAGGTCATCGGCGAGGTCTTCCATGAGCGCGACATCGATGCCCGTGCGCTCGTCGGTGTCGGGGGCGTCGTAGCTGAACGGCCGGTAGTCGCCGGTGTAGCAGGCCTGCAGCACGCCGTCGTCGAGGGCAGCCGACTCGGCCGTAGCCGGGGCGGTGGTGCCCGCATCCGGGGCGGCCGCGTCCGTCGAGGCGGCATCGCTGCCGGACTGGCAGCCGGTGAGCGCGAGCGCCGCGATTGCGACCGGCACGAGGTACAAACGTGGCTTCTTCATGCGTGTCTCCTTCGTCACGTAGTGCCGCCGACCCTAGCAATCGACACTTGTCGGCCCGGATGCGCCGCCTCCGCCGAGCGCGAACGGCCACCCCGCGTTTGGGCGCGGCTGCGAGGCTGGAGCCATGAAGCTGCTCCTGCTCGGTGGCACCGCCTGGCTCGGCCACGCGGTTGCCGAAGCCGCCCTCCGCGAAGCCCACGACGTCACCTGCCTCGCGCGCGGCAGCGCCCCGGCACCGGAGGGCGCGCGCTTCGTCCGCGCCGACCGTGACGCCGCCGGCGCCCTGCACGAAGTCAGCCAAGAGCGCTGGGATGCCGTGGTCGACCTCGCGAGCGAGCCCGGCCAGGTGCGCCGCGCCGTGCGCGACCTCGAGCCGGTGGCAGCGAAGTATGTCTTCGTCTCGAGCTGCAGCGTGTACGCGAGCCACGCGACGATCGGCGCGGACGAGTCGACCGAGCTGCTGCCGCCGCTCGAAGCCGACTCGATGGCGGGCATGGAGCAGTACGGCGAGGCGAAGTCCGCCTGCGAGAATGCCGTGCTCGATGCCTTCGGCGAGCAGCGCGCCGCGATCGTGCGCTCCGGGCTCATCGGCGGCCCCGGCGACCCGACGGGACGCACGAGCTACTGGGTGCGCCGCTTTGCCGCCCCCTCGAATGAGCAGGAACAGGTACTCGCGCCCGACGCCCCCGAGCTCCCGACTGCGATCATCGACGAGCGCGACCTCGCCGACTTCATCGTCGCCCTCGCGACCGGCGGCGCGACCGGCGCGTTCAATGCGCTTGGCGACGCGCATCCGCTGCCGGCCCACCTCGACGCCGCCCGGGCCGCCGCCGAGAGCTCGGCCGAGGTCGTACCCGCACCCGAAACCTGGCTCCACAAGTGCGAGGTCACGCAGTGGATGGGCCCGCGCTCGCTGCCGCTGTGGTTCGCCGCCCGCGACTGGTACGGCATGAACGCCCGCTCCACCGAACGTGCCCGCGCGGCCGGCCTCACGCTTCGCCCGCTCGCCGAAACGCTTGGCGACTCGCTGCGCCACGAACTTGAGCACGGCATCCCGAACCCCCACGGCGCGGGCCTCACCGACGCCGAAGAGCGCGAGCTGCTCGCCGAGCTCGCGAGGGCACAGCAGTGACGCGCATCGCCATCAACGGCAACGACCTCTATGACGAGGTCGAGGGCGACGGCTCGCCGGTCGTGCTGCTGCACGGCGGCTACTGCTCGCTCGAATCGATGCGGGCGCAACAGACCGCGCTGGCCGCATCGCATCGCGTCCACGCCTACGAACGCCCCGGTCACGGCCGCACCGCCGACCTCGAGGGCGAGTACGACTACGAGCAGATGTACGCCGAGCTCGTCGCGTACCTCGACGCGCACGACCTCGAGCATCCGCACCTCGTCGGCTACAGCGATGGCGCGATTCTCGGTTTGCTGCTCGCGATGCGGCAGCCCGAGCGGCTGCGCTCGCTCGTGGCGATCAGCCCGAATCTCGACCCGACGGCGTTCCAGCCCGACGCCGGGCCGATCCCGGCGCTCGCGCCGCTTGAGGGCGAACCCGAGCGCGTCGAGGTCGAGCGCGAGATCTACGAGCGCCTCACGCCCGACGGCCCCGAGCACCACGACATCGTGCTCGACAAGCTGCTGCGGCTGTGGGGGAGGGAGCCGAACCTCACGACGGCCGACCTCGCGGGCATTCGCACGCGCACCCTGATCATGGGTGCCGACCGCGACGCCGTGCGGCCCGACCACGTGCTCTCGGTGGCCGCGGGCATCCCTCGCGCCCAACTCGCGATCGTGCCGGGCACCAGCCATTGGATCGTGACCGACAAGCCCGAGCTCGTGACGCGCCTCATCGTCGAATTTCTCGATGAGGTCGAGGCGTAGCCCCGGGCTCGTCTAGCTGCGCGAACTGCGCAGTAGCCACACGAAGTACGGGGCGCCGATGATCGCGATCATCAGGCCAGCGGGCAGCTGCGACGGCGCGATCAGCGTGCGGCCGAGCGTGTCGGCGATGCAGACGAGCAGGCCACCGAGCAGCATCGATACCGGAATCACCCGCGAGTGGCGGGCCCCGACGAGCGCCCGTGCGAGGTGCGGGGCGATGAGCCCGACGAAGCCGATGACGCCGACCGCGACGACGCTCACCGCCGCGAGCACCGCCGCGATCGCGAGCACGATGAACCGGGTGCGGTCGAGCTTCACGCCGAGCACGCGCGGGGTGTCCTCGTCGACGGCGAGCAGGTCGAGCTCGCGTCGATGGTGCAGCAGCAGCGGCACGGCGAGCACGAGCGCAATCGCGACCGGCGCGATGTCCTCGAGCGAGCGGCCGTAGGTCGTGCCCGACAGCCACGTGAAGATGCGCGGGGTGTCGTAGGGGTTCGCGCGCAGCAGCAGGAACGTGCTGATCGCGCTCAACCCCGTGCCGCAGCCGATGCCGACGAGCACGAAGCGGTCGGGCAGCAGTCCGCCGCGCCAGGCGAGCACCGAAATGAGGCCGAAGGTGAGCAGCCCCATGATGACGGCCGCCGCGATGAGCGGCGCGCGGCCGGCGATGCCCGAGGTGACGATGAACACGGCACCGAGCCCCGCGCCGGCGGTGATGCCGAGCAGGCCGGGTTCGGCGAGCGGGTTGCGCACCGTCGACTGCACGACGGTGCCCGCGAGGGCGAGCGCCATGCCCGCGAGCACGGCGGCGCCGACGCGGGGCAATCGTTCGTCGAAGGCACGGTCGATGAGGCTCGGGGCGCTGCCCTGCAGCCAGAGCGCCAGGTCGCCCGCCTTGAACCAGATGCTGCCGGCGAGCAGGCCGACGAACGCGGCGAAGATGAGGGCCGCCGCGGCGATGACCCACACCGAGGTGAATCGGCGCGCGGTGCGCAGGCCGTGGTTCGCCTGCGGGGGCTGGCGCACGGGGCCCGAGTCGCGCAGGCGCATCGCGAGCACGACGATGAGCACGGCGCCGAGCAGCGCGGTGGGAACGCCGGTGGGAATCGAGGCGGCCGACTCGGCGCCGAGGATGGCGCGCAGGACGGCATCGGCGAGAATGACGATGAAGGCGCCGATGAGGCCGGATGCGGGCAGCCGCAGCGCGTGCAGGCTCAGGCCGCGCACCTTGGTCGCGAGCAGCCGCGTGAGCACCGGTGCGCCGAGGCCGACGAAGGCGATGGGGCCGGCGACGGTGACGGCCGTGCTCGACAGCAGCACGGCCAGGACGATGGCGATGAGCATGGTCGGGCGCAGCGGCACGCCGAGCGAGGCGGCAGCGTCGTCGCCGAGGCCGAGCACGTCGAGGCGGCGGCTCAGCAGCATGGCCGCGACGAGCACGACCAGGATGATCGGCAGCGCGCGCAGCGAGGCGTCGGCGTTGAGCTGCGCGAGCGAGCCCGACCCCCAGGCGAACAGGCCGAGGGTCGACTCCTTGAAGAGGATGAGCAGCATGCCCGTGATGGCGTCGAACGCCATCGCGAGGGCCGAGCCGGCGAGGATGAGCCGGGTCGTGGAGGTGCCCGAGGAGCGGCCCGCGAGGAGCAAGACGATCGCGGCCGCCGAGATGCCGCCGATGAACGCGACGCCGGTCGAGGCCCAGATCGGCACAGAGAGGCCGAACGCCGCAACCGCGGTGAGTGCGAGATGCGCGCCCGAGGTGACCGCGAGGGTGTCGGGCGAGGCAAGCACGTTGCGCGTGATCGACTGCAGCAGCAGGCCGCCGACGCCGAGCGCGAGGCCGACCGCGATGCCCGCGAGGAGGCGGGGCAGGCGCGAGCCGGCGAAGATGTCGCCGATCGGCACGCCGCCGACCGTGTCTTCGGCGCCGCCGAAATATGCGAGCAGATCGCCGAGCCCGACGCCCGAGGTGCCCTGGGTGAGGTGCCAGCCGGCGACGAGCGCGACGGCGACGATGAGCCCGGCGATCGTGACGAGGGCGTCGGGAATGCCCCCGGGAGCGGGCCGACGTGCGGCGCGCTCCCGGGGTGCGGTTTCGAGGGTGGCGGTCAAGCTACGAGAGGATGTCGACGTAGCCGTCGATCGCCTGCATGTTCGAGCGGGGGCCGCCGGCGCCCCAGACGTTCGGCGGGAACGCGTAGGCGCGGTCCTCCTGCACTGCTGGCAGCGACTGCCAGACCTCGTTCTTCTGCAGTTCGGTCGCGGAGTTCTCTTCGCTGCCGTCGTTCGCGTAGATGATCATGGCGTCACCGATCGCGGTGAGCGATTCGACGTCGATCTGCGAGAGGCCATAGGCGTCGTTGACGCCGCCGTCGCCGTACTCGGCGTCGAGCTCCGAGGTCCACACCGGGGTCAGGCCGAGGTCGGCGCCGAGCTCGGTCATGAGCGCGCCCTCGCCGTAGGCGCGAATCGAGAGGTTGCCGCTCTCGAGCCAGCCGTCGATGTAGAGGAACTTCTGACCCTCGAGGTCGGCGTCGGCGAGGGTCTCCTTCGCGGCGGCAAGGTGCGCGTCGTACTCGTCGAGCACCTGGTCGCCCCAGTCGCTGCGGCCGAGCGCCTCGGCGATGGTCGAGAACACCGTCTTCATGTTGTCGATCTGGCCGGCGCTGTCGGCGCCCACGGTCGCGAGCACCGGCACGTCGCCCTCTTCGAGCAGCTGGAGCTGCTCGTCGTCGGCGCTGAACGCCTCGACGATGATGAGGTCGGGGTCGAGCGCGTAGATCGAGTCGAGGTCGGGCTCGCCTCGCTGGCCGACGTCGGCGGTGCCCTCGGGCAGCTCCTCGGCGCTCACCCAGGTGCTGTAGCCCTCGGGGTCGGCCACGCCAACGGGGTTGACGCAGAGGCTCAGCACATCTTCGACGTCCTGCCACTCGAGCACGACGACGCGCTCGGCGGGCTTGTCGAGCTCGACCGTGCGGCCGAGCTGGTCGGTGAGGCTGACGGGGTCGGTCGACGTGGTCGTCGTGTCGCCGGCGCAGGTCGCCGAAACGTCGGCGGCCGCGTCATCGGTGGCGGGCGTTTCGACGTCGGTGGTGCCGCAGCCGACGAGCGCCACGGCGGCGATGCTAGCCGTCGCGGTCAGAGCGGCGAGCCGCGAAGTGCGGGTCATGACAGGTGCTCACTTTCGTAGGGGATCGCGACGCGGGTGTCCGCGCCGTCGTCTGGCGTCGGGTGCGCGCGCCGACCCACGGGGTCGATGCGCAGGCGCTTCGCGGCCGGGTCGAACCCCACCTCGACGTCGATTTCGTAGACCTCTCGGATGTTCTCGGCGGTGAGCACATCGAGGGGCGCCCCGGCGGCGTGGATACGCCCGGAATGCATGAGGATGAGGGTGTCGGCGATCGAGGCCGCCTGGTCGAGATCGTGCAACACGATGCCGACGGCGGCGCCCTTGAGCTCAACGAGGTCGCGCACGACCTCGAGGGTCTCGAACTGGTAGCGCAGGTCGAGGTGGTTCGTCGGCTCGTCGAGCAGCACGACGCCGGTGTCCTGGGCGAGGCAGACCGCGAGCCAGACGCGCTGCAGCTCGCCGCCCGAGAGCTCGCCGGCGGTGCGGTCGGCCATCGATTCGATGCCCGTCACCTGCATCGCCGACTCGATCGCCTCGCGGTCGGCGGGGGCCAGGCCGCTGAAGCGGCGGCGGTAGGGGTGCCGCCCGAACGCGACGACCTCGCGCACCGGGATGCCCTGCGGCGCCTGGCGCGACTGCGAGAAGAGGGTCACGAGCTGCGCGAATTCGCGTGGGTTGAAGACCCGGGTCGCGGTCGGCGTCGCCTCGGCACTCGTGGCATCGACGAGGTCAACGGTGCCCGAGCTGAGCGGATGCAGCCGGGCGATCGAGCGCAGCACCGTCGACTTGCCGCTGCCGTTCGGGCCGACGAGCGCGGTGACGCGCCCCGGCGTGAGGTCGAGCGACACCTCGTGAACTACTTCGGTGCCGCCGTATCGCAGGACGAGATTGTTGGCGTGCAGCGAGTGAGGTTCTGACATGACTCGTTCTCGTGGGGGAGGCGGCAAGGATTCCAGGTAGGTAAGCCTAGCCTAAGTTAAATATTTCGCGTCAACTGTCGCGCATCGTGCAAAACTAGTCGCATGCGAGAGGCACAGGCAGCGATCATCGAAGCACTCGACGTGAAAGCGCAGATCGACCCCGGCGCGGAGGTCGAGGCGCGCGTCGCCTTCTTGCACGACTACGCCGTCGCCACCGGCAGCCATGGCTTCGTGCTCGGCATCTCGGGCGGCCAGGATTCGAGCCTCGCCGGCCGCCTCGCGCAGCTCGCAGTAGAGCGGCTGCGCGCCGGGGGCCACGACGCACGGTTCACCGCCGTGCGCCTGCCGTACGGCGTGCAGGCCGATGAAGCGGATGCGCAGCTCGCGCTCGAGTTCATCCAGGCCGACGACGCGGTGACGTTTAACATCAAGCCCGCGGTTGACGGCCTCGACGAGGGTTCCGAGGGCCTTACCTTCGCCGACTTCACCCGCGGCAACTCGAAGGCGCGCACCCGCATGGTCGCGCAGTACGCGATCGCCGCCGAGCGTCGCGCGCTCGTCATTGGCACCGACCACGCCGCTGAGGCCGTCACCGGCTTCTTCACGAAGTTTGGCGACGGCGCCTGCGACCTCACGCCGCTCACCGGTCTCACGAAGGGGCAGGGGCGACAGCTGCTCGAGCACCTCGGCGCGCCCGAGCGCCTCTATCTCAAGCAGCCCACGGCCGACCTCCTCGACGGCACGCCCGGTCGCGCCGATGAAGACGAACTCGGCCTCAGCTACGCCGACATCGACACCTACCTCACCGGCGGCGAGGTGGCCGACGAAGTCGCCGAGAAACTCGAGAGCTACTTCACCCGCACGCGTCACAAGCGCACCGTGCCGGTGACGCCCTTCGATACCTGGTGGCGCTAGCCCCGGCTACATGCGGCGCAGTGCGTCGAACGCCTCGTCAACGTCGTCGAACATGCCGAGGTCGAAGAAACTGCGCCGGTCGGCGGTCATGCGCATGACCGCGACCTCGTCGCCGCGTTGCTCGAGATAGCCGACGATGGCGCCGGCGGGCTGCGACACGCGCCAGCGAGTCTCGGTGAGTTGGTGGATGCGCAGGCCCGCGCGCTCGCGGACGAGGTCGGTGGTTCGGGGCAGGAGGGTGATGGTCATCGTGATTCCTTCCGCAAAGGCGCCTGTGGCGCCGCGTGCTGCGTACTCGCACGCTAAGCCGAGCCTCCGACATGGCGTCGAACCCGCCGCACTTGGCGGCCGCGCAGCAACGGCGCCTAGCATTGACGCATGACTACGACGTACGTTCTTGCGGGTGGATGCTTCTGGTGCCTCGATGCGGTGTACCGCAACGTCAAGGGTGTTGACGACGTCATCTCCGGCTACATCGGTGGCACGGTCGAGCACCCGAACTACGAGCTCGTCTGCACCGGCAGCACCGGCCATGCCGAGGCGGTCAAGGTGGTGTTCGACGAGTCGGTGATTCCCGGCGACGTCATCCTCGACATGTTCTTCACGCTGCACGACCCGCGCCAGCTCAACCGTCAGGGCAACGACATCGGCACGCAGTACCGCTCAGCGATGTTCCCGAGTGACGAAGACCAGTGGGAGCTCTTCGAGGCCGCCGTCGAGCGCGCGAATGAGATGTGGGGCGGCGGTGTCGTCACCTCGCTCGAGGACGCCGATGTGTTCTACGACGCCGAGGACTACCACCAGGACTTTTTCGCGAAGAACCCGGGCCAGGGCTACTGTCTCGCGGTCGCCGTGCCCAAGGTGAACAAGGTGCGCGCCGGCTTTACGGAGTGGATGAAGTAAGCCGCGCCGCCTCGGCCTCGCGCACGACGACGTCGAGCGCGTCGCGCACGGCCGAGATCGCAGGGTGCCCCCGACTCGCTTCCCGCGCCGCCGTGAACAGCGTGCGCTTCGGCGCGCCCTCGATCTCGAGCAGGCGCACCCGTGGCGTCGAGATGTGCACGAGCGACGGCAGCAGCGCGACGGCGTTGCCAGTTTCGATGAGTCGCACGTGTGCCTGGAGATCGGCAGTCTCGAACCGCACATCCGGCTCGAACCCCGCGATCCGACACGCCTGCTCGGCCCAGTGCCGGGTGGCGGCGTCCTGCGGCTCCATCACCCAGGGCAGCCCGGCCGTGTCGGCGATCGACTCGACCGCATCAAACTCGGCGACGCCACTGCCGCGCGGCGGCACGGCGAGCTGGATGCGGTCGGTCGTCAGCGGCATGCGGTCGAGCCCAGGGATGTGCCGGGTCGCGTGATGCGGGTACTGCTCGGCGACGACGAGGTCGAAGCTGCGGGCCCAGGTCTCGCTCAGCGCCGCGCCGGGCTCGTACTGCACGAGCTCGACGCGCAGGTGCGGCGCTGTCTCGCGCAGGTGGCGGAGCGCGGAGGGAAAGAGCGCGAGCACCGCGGTCTGAAACGAGGCGACGCGAATCGTGCCGGTGATCTCGTCGCCAGCGGAGTGGAGCATCGCTTCGGCGCGCTCGAGGCCGTTGAGGAGGCCCTCGACCTCGCGCACGAGTGACAAGCCTGCGGCCGTGAACTCGAGCCGCCGGCCCGACTTGCGCAGCAGCGGCACACCGGCCTCGCGTTCGAGCAGCGCGAGCTGCTGCGAGACTGCCGACGGTGTGTAGCGGAGTGCGTCGGCGACGGCCGCGACGGTGCCGCGGGTGCTGAGCTCCCAGAGCAGGCGCAGGCGCTTCATCTCGAGCAAGGTCGACTCCAGTCAAATACGGTAGAAAAACTGCACCGTAATCGGTACAAGTCGTTACTTTACGTCAAGGTTTCTCGGCGGCACACTTGAGTCAATCCCGGCGACCGCGGGCCAAAGATGGTTTGACGCGACGCCCCATTCATCGAGCCGTGCTCGATCTGTCGGAAGGCCGATTGTGCTGTCGCACCCCAACGTGACCCGTGAAGTTCGCCCGCAAGACCTCGCTGACGAGGTGATCGCCCTCGTGCGGCGCTGGCTCGATGAATCGGCGAATCAGCCCGTCGACGCCGCGGCCGAGCGACTCGCCGGTGTGCTCCGCGACGAAAACGGCCTCGACTTCACCGTCGGCTTCGTCGACGGCGTCGTGCGCCCCGAAGACCTTTCGGCGGCCGCCGCCAACCTCGCCAAGCTCACGCCGATCACCCCGAAGTTCCTCGCTGCACCCCTGCGCGGCGCCATCGGGCTCGGCGGCGCGGCCGGCAAGGTGCTGCCCGGCGTGGTCGTGCCGATCGCGCGCACGGTGCTGCGCCAAATGGTTCGCCACCTCATCATCGACGCAACCGACGAGAAGCTCGGCCCCGCCATCGCGAAGATCAAGCGCGACGACGTCCGCCTCAACATCAACCTGCTTGGCGAGGCCATCCTCGGCGACAACGAGGCCCAGCGCCGCCTCGAGGGTACCCACCGACTGCTCGACCGCGACGACGTCGACTACGTGTCGATCAAGGTGTCGGCGACCGTCGCGCCGCACAACCACTGGTCGTTCGACGAAGCCGTCGACCACATCGAATCGCAGCTCGTGCCGTTGTTCGCGAAGGCCGCTGCCGCGACGCCGCGGAAGTTCATCAACCTCGACATGGAGGAGTACAAGGACCTCGACCTGACCATGGCGGTGTTCATGCGCATCCTCGACCGCCCGGAGTTCCGCAACCTCGAGGCTGGCATCGTGCTGCAGGCCTACCTGCCCGATGCGCTCGGCGCAATGATGCGGCTGCAGGAGTGGTCCGCCGAGCGCGTCGCGCTCGGCGGGGCGCCGGTCAAAGTGCGTGTCGTCAAGGGCGCGAACCTGCCGATGGAGCACGTCGATGCGATGGTCCACGGCTGGCCGCAGGCCACCTGGTCGACGAAGCGCGGCAGCGACACGAGCTACAAGGCTGTGCTCGACTACGCACTGCGACCCGAACACGTGCGGCACGTGCGCGTCGGCGTCGCCGGCCACAACCTCTTCGACGTCGCGCTCGCCTGGCTGCTCGCGAAGGCGCGCGGCGCCGAGACGGGCGTTGAGTTCGAGATGCTGCTCGGCATGGCGACCGGGCAGGCCGAGGTCATCAAGAGCGAGGTCGGTTCGCTGCTGCTCTACACGCCGGTGGTGCACCCGAACGAGTTCGACGTCGCCATCGCCTACCTCATTCGCCGACTCGAAGAGGGCGCGAGCCACGAGAACTTCATGTCAGCAGTGTTCGAGCTGCACGACTCGCCCACGCTGTTCGACCGCGAACGCGGTCGCTTCCTCGCCTCGCTCGCCGAGCTCGAGACCATCACCGGCGACGGCTCGGAGGAGCACTACGCGGTGCCGCTACCGAATCGGCGCCAGGACCGCCGCGAGTTCGACGAGGCCGGCCTTGAGGCGCGCGTCGCCGAGTGGACGACCGGCGGCATCGACGGCTTCCACAACACCCCCGACACCGACCCCGACCTCCCAGGCAACCGCGCGTGGGGCCGCGGCATCGCCGAGCGAATGGTCGCGTCGCAGCTCGGTGTCGAGCTCGCCGGCAGCTCGCGCATCGCCGATGAGGCTGCACTCGACGAGGTCATCGCCCGCGGCGTCGACGCCCAGCAGGCCTGGCAAGACCTTGGCGTCGAGGAGCGCACGCGCATCCTTCACCGCGCCGGCGAACGTCTTGAGGCCCGTCGCGCGGAGTTGCTCGAAGCGATGGGCTCGGAGTGCGGCAAGACGCTCGACCAGGGCGACCCCGAGGTGAGCGAGGCGATCGACTTCGCCCACTACTACGCGAGCCTCGGGCAGGCGCTCGAGCAGGTCGACGGCGCGAACTACGCGCCGAAGCGCCTCATCGCCGTGATTCCGCCGTGGAACTTCCCCACCGCGATCCCGGCCGGCGGCACCCTCGCGGCGCTCGCCGCGGGCGCATCCGTCATCTTCAAGCCCGCCTCAGCGGCCGCCCGCACCGGTGCGGTCATGGTCGAGGCGCTCTGGGAGGCCGGGGTGCCGCGCGAGGTGCTGCAGTACGTGCAGTTCGCCGACCGCGGGCTCTCGTCGAAGCTCGTCGCCGACGAGCGGGTCGACCGCGTGATCCTCACCGGCGCCTACGAGACCGCCGTGCAGATGCGCAAACTGCGCCCCGCGCTGCCGATCCTCGCCGAGACAAGCGGCAAGAACGCGATCATCGTCACGCCGCACGCGGATCTCGACCTCGCGGTCAAGGATGTCGTGAACTCGGCCTTCGGCCACGCGGGCCAGAAGTGCTCGGCCGCGTCGCTCGTCGTGCTCGTCGGCTCGGTGGCGAAGTCGAAGCGCTTCCGCCGCCAGCTGCTCGACGCGGTGAACTCGCTCAAGGTCGGCACCCCCGACCGCCTCGAGAGCCAGATGGGCCCGATCATCGCGGCGCCCGGCGGCAAGCTGCTGCGCGGCCTCACGACGCTCGGCGAGGGTGAGTCGTGGCTCGTCGAGCCGAAGCCCGTCGAACACGCGGGCCCGCTCGCGAGCGACGCCGACGGCAACGTCAAGCTCTGGACCCCGGGTGTGCGCGAGGGCGTGCGCCGCGGTTCCGAATATCACCTCACCGAGTACTTCGGCCCGATCCTCGGCATCATGACCGCCGACACCATCGACGAGGCGATCGACATCGTCAACGAGATCGACTACGGCCTCACCTCGGGCCTGCACTCGCTCGACCGTGGCGACCTCGCGACCTGGCTCGAGCGCACCGAGGCCGGAAACCTTTACATCAACCGCGGCATCACGGGCGCGATCGTGCGCCGCCAATCGTTCGGTGGCTGGAAGAAGTCGGCGATCGGCCCCGGCACGAAGGCCGGTGGCCCGAACTACCTGCACGCGCTGGGCGAGTGGGCGGATGCGCCGGTCACGGCCGCGCCCGCAGCTCCCCGTCCGCGCGTGGCCGAGCTGCTCGACTCGGCGGAGCGCGCTGGCGTCGCGGGTAGCGACCTCGAGTGGCTGCGCGACGCCGCGAGCTCCGACGCCCACGCGTGGAACGACGAGTTCGGCATCGCCCGCGACGCGTCGCAGCTCGGCGTCGAGCGCAACCTACTGCGCTACCGCCCCGTGCCCGTCACGGTGCGCATCGCAGCCGACGCCCAGCTGCGCGACGCCGTGCGCGTGCTCGCGGCCGCACTCGCCGCCGAGTCGGCGCCGACGGTCTCGACCGCCACCGCGTTGCCCGCCGGAATCGCCGAGCAGCTGCGCGGCCTCGGCGCCACCGTCGTGGTCGAGGACGACGACATCTGGTGTGGCCGAGTCGCGCGCCTCGCCGCGCAGGACGGGCCGCACGCGGGGGCGCGCATCCGCCTCGTCGCCGGTGCCTCGCACCCCTCCGAACTCGCCGCGATCATCGAGGCGAGCGCCGGCAAGCCCGACATTGCCGTGTACTCGGGTGACGTCGTTCGCGCCGGGCGGGTCGAAATGCTGCCACACTTGCGTGAGCAGGCGGTCTCCATCACCGCCCATCGTTTCGGCACACCGAACCATCTGTCGGAGGGGCTCATTTAGTCTCCGACGGCCTATCGTCCGACTATCCTGGCCGCGTCGCGGCCGCCCAATAGAGAGAGAAAGGTGACAACGGTGTCTGACCAGGTGTACCTCTATATCGCACTCGGAATCTATTTCGTCGCCATGCTGCTGATCGGCTACCTCGCGTTCCGCCGAACCAGCGACCACGAGGACTACATGCTCGGAGGGCGCGGCCTGCCCCCGTGGGTGGCGGCGCTGAGCGCCGGCGCCTCCGACATGTCGGGCTGGCTCATCATGGGCCTGCCCGGCGCGATCTTCGTGAGCGGCCTGCTCGAAAGCTGGATTGCGATCGGCCTGCTGATTGGCTCGTACCTCAACTGGCGCCTCGTCGCACCGCGACTGCGCGCCTACACCGAGGTCTCGCGCAACTCGATCACGATCCCGAGCTTCTTCGAGAACCGCACGCGCGACCGCACGCGACTGCTGCGCACGGTCTCGAGCATCATCATCCTCGTGTTCTTCACGCTCTACGCGTCGAGCGGCATGGTTGCCGGTGGCAAGTTCTTTGAGTCGGCGTTCGGCGGTGACTACACGCTCGGCATGATCCTCGTCGTGGTCGTCACGCTCGCGTACACGCTGTTCGGTGGCTTCCTTGGCGCCTCGATGACCGACGTCGTGCAGGGCCTCATGATGGTCATCGCCCTCATCGTCGTGCCGATCGTCGCGCTGTTCACGATCGGTAACTTCCAAGAGACAACGACGCTCATCACCGAGAACAACCCCGTCGCGCTCTCACTGTTCGGCGACGGCTCGCTCTCGACGGTCGCGGTCGTCATGTTCATCCTCTCGGGCCTCGCGTGGGGCCTCGGCTACTTCGGCCAGCCGCACATCATCGTGCGCTTCATGGCGCTGCGCTCGCCGCAGGAGGCAGCTTCGGCCCGCCGCATCGGCACGAGCTGGCAGTTCCTCTCGCTCTTGGGCGCCGTGGTGAGCGGTCTCGTCGGTATCGCGTACTTCGCGAAGTTCGGCGACGGCCCCTCCGACCCCGAGACGGTCGTGCTGCTGCTCTCGCAGGTGCTGCTGCACCCGCTCGTCGCGGGCCTCGTGCTCGCTGCCGTGCTCGCGGCGATCATGAGCACCCTGTCGAGCCAGCTCATCGTCTGCTCGTCGGCGCTCGTCGAGGACACGTACCGTGCGCTCAAGAAGACCCCGCCGAGCCAGAAGAATCTGCTCTGGTTGGGTCGCGCCGGCGTGCTCGTCATCGCGATCATCGCGGGCGTGCTCGCGATCAGCCCGAACGACTCGATCCTCGGCCTCGTCAGCTTCGCGTGGGCCGGCTTCGGCGCCGCCTTCGGTCCGATCGTGCTGCTCAGCCTCTACTGGCGCAAGCTCACGAACTGGGGCGCGCTCGCGGGCATGGTCGTCGGCGCGGTAACCGTGTTCGTCTACAAGGCGATCGACTCGGCGCTCGGCATCGGCCTCTACGAGCTCCTGCCGGCGTTCATCCTCGCGCTCGCCGCGGCGATGATCGTCAGCGTCGCGGCGCCGAAGCCGAACGAGGAGATCGAGCGGGAGTTCACTGAGACGGGCGCGATCGTCGCCATTCGCGGCCGCAAGGAGGCCGCGGATGCGGCTGCTGCGCGGGTCGAGGCACGTCGCGTCGCGGCCGAAGAGGCGAGCGGCCAGTAGGCCTCCGGTGCCTTCGCGGTGCGTGCCCGGCGAGCAGCTCACGTCGCCGAAACCCGCAGGTCGCGTTCAGCCGGCTCCGCAACCGGGCGAGCTGTGGATGCGTGGTTTTCCACCGCGCAACGCCCGGTAACTGCGGCGGTCGGCGCGGCCCCGCAAGCTGTGGGGGCGTCCCGGCGCGGAACCACCACCTCGCACGGCACCTCCGCGCCGGGCCGCGCACACTCTCGAACGAAGGAGCATCATGACCGACCACATCACCCTCACCGGCACCATCGGCACCGAACCCGAGCTCCGTAAAGTCGGCGCCGGCAACGCGATCGACCGCCTCACTTTCCGCCTTGCGAGCTCCGAGCGCCGCCAGAAGCGCGATGGTGAGTGGGAGGACGTGCACACGAATTGGTACTCGGTTACCGCGTTCGGCAAGCTCGCGAACAACGCCAGCGAGGTGCTCGACAAGGGTCAGCGCGTCATCCTCACTGGAAAGCAGCGCGTGACGACCTTCGAGCGCTCCGACGGCTCGACCGGCAACGGCATCGAAGTCATTGCCTCGCACATCGGTCGCGACCTCGCCTATGCGCAACGGCCGAAGCCGCAGCAGATCGAGACCCCCTCGGCGAGCGAGCCCGAGTCTGTAACGGCGCCGCCTGCGTGGGCAGGTCTTACCGACGCGGTGGTCGAGCCGACGTTCTGAGCCAGTAGTGGCGCTGCATTCTTGCTGGCCGGGCTGGAGGCGGGCCAAGTTTGGTGGCAGGTACCTCCGCAACCCGCGCGAGGCGACACCGCCAACAGAAAGTACGCGCCACCACCACGTCCGACACGGCGCTGACGTCCGCTCCAGACCAACTGCTGAAGCGGTGGCAGGACGCACCGTGACCTGCTTCAGCTGGGCCGAGCAGTCAGCGGCTCAACGGAGGGACCGGCCATGCCGCTCCAGTAGTGTGGGTTCGTCATGGCCGCCTCTCGGCCATCGCCTCTAGAGAGTCGTTGAAAGGATGCGAGTGCGCACGTCTCGGACGCCCGGCCCGTTCCGCCTGCTTGTGACCGCGGCGGCAGCGATCGCCCTCCTCGCGGGTTGTGCCGGCAACGCCGACCCCGAACCCAATGAGACGCAGGCGACGCAGACCGCCGAGCCAACGTTTGACCCGAACGGGGGAGCCGAGGCGAACAAGGCCTTCTTCGATGCGACGCTGAAGGGCATGCTCGCCGACAACGACAAGGCGAGCTCGCACGATTTCGTCGACACCCTCGTCGACGCGGGCTTCGACAAGTCACAGATGGAGGTCACGTTCGACAAGACCACCATCGACCTCGACACTGACTACATCATCGTGTCGGTCAAGATGCCCGACGACCAGTGCCTCATCGGGCAGCGCGGCAGCAAGGGGTACGCCTCGATGGTTGCCGAGCCCATGAGCACTGGCAAGTGCCTCATCGGTAAGACCCAAGACATCGACTGGTAAGTAGACTGGAACATATGGCCGAGTACATCTATCAAATGGTCCGCGCTCGCAAGAAGGTGGGCGACAAGCTCATCCTCGACGACGTGACCATGTCCTTCATCCCCGGCGCCAAGATCGGCATGGTTGGTCCCAACGGTGCCGGTAAGTCCACCATCCTCAAGATCATGGCCGGTCTCGATGAGCCCTCGAACGGCGATGCGAAGCTCACGCCGGGCTTCACCGTCGGCATCCTGCTGCAGGAGCCGCCGCTGAATGAGGAGAAGACCGTCCGCGAGAACGTCGAGGAGGGTGTCGGCGCCATCAAGGCGAAGCTCGACCGATTCAACGAGATCTCGGCCGAGATGGCAAACCCCGACGCCGACTTCGACGCGCTCATGGAAGAAATGGGCTCGCTGCAGACCGAGATCGACGCGGCCGACGCGTGGGACCTCGACAACCAGCTCGAGCAGGCGATGGATGCGCTGCGCTGCCCGCCCGCCGACGAGCCCGTCACGAATCTGTCGGGTGGCGAGCGTCGCCGCGTCGCGCTGTGCAAGCTCCTGCTCGAGAAGCCCGACCTGCTGCTCCTCGACGAGCCCACCAACCACCTCGATGCCGAGAGCGTGCTCTGGCTCGAGCAGCACCTGCAGAAGTATCCCGGCGCAGTCATCGCCGTAACGCACGACCGGTACTTCCTCGACCACGTCGCCCAGTGGATCGCCGAGGTAGACCGCGGTCGCCTCTACCCCTACGAGGGCAACTACTCGACTTACCTTGAGCAGAAGCAGGCCCGCTTGCAGGTGCAGGGCAAGAAGGATGCGAAGCTCGCGAAGCGTCTCGCCGAAGAGCTCGAGTGGGTTCGCTCGAACTCGAAGGGCCGCCAGGCGAAGTCGAAGGCGCGTCTCGCGCGCTACGAAGAGATGGCTGCCGAGGCCGAGCGCACCCGCAAACTCGACTTCGAAGAGATCCAGATTCCGCCGGGGCCGCGCCTCGGCAGCATCATCATCGAGGCGAAAGACCTGAAGAAGGGCTTCGGCGACCGTGTGCTCTTCGACAACCTCTCGTTCTCGCTGCCGCGCAACGGCATCGTCGGCATCATCGGCCCGAACGGTGTCGGTAAGTCGACGCTGTTCAAGACCATCGTCGGCTTCGAACCCCTCGACAGCGGCGACCTCAAAGTCGGCGAGACCGTCAAGATCTCGTACGTCGACCAGGGCCGCTCGGGCATCGACTCCGAAAAGTCGGTGTGGGAGGTCGTCTCCGACGGACTTGACTACATCCAGGTCGGCCAGGTCGAGATTCCCTCGCGCGCTTACGTCTCGTCATTCGGCTTCAAGGGTCCCGACCAGCAGAAGAAGGCCGGCGTGCTCTCGGGTGGTGAGCGCAACCGCCTCAACCTCGCGCTCACGCTGAAGCAGGGAGGCAACCTGCTGCTGCTTGACGAGCCGACGAACGACCTCGACGTCGAGACCCTCTCGAGCCTCGAGAACGCGCTGCTCGAGTTCCCCGGCTGCGCTGTGGTCATCACCCACGACCGGTGGTTCCTCGACCGGGTCGCGACGCACATCCTCGCCTACGAGGGCACCGAAGAGAACCCATCGAACTGGTACTGGTTCGAGGGGAACTTCGAGGGCTACGAGGCGAACAAGGTCGAGCGGCTCGGCCCCGAGGCGGCCAAGCCGTCGCGGGTGACCTACCGCAAGCTCACGCGCGACTAATGTCGAGCGGCGCACAGTGCTGGTCGAGCGGCGACGTCGACGGCGAGCGTCGCTACCACGTGCCGATTCCGGTGCGCTGGCGCGACCTCGACGGCTACGGTCACGTCAACAACGCGACCATGTTCACGCTGCTCGAAGAGGCCCGCGTGCAGGCGTTCTGGGTGGTTCCGCCTGAAAGTGGCGAACCACCCAGGCCGCTCGGCGTCGTCAACGCCGGCGCGGATGCCGACACGAACACGCTCATCGCCGCGCAGTCGATCGAGTACCGAGCGCCGATTCCGCAACTGCATCGTCCCCTCGACATCGCGCTGTGGATCAGTGAGATCGGCGCGGCCTCGGCCGAGGTGTCGTACGAGGTGTGGAGCCCCGTGGGCGACGCCGAGCGCACGCTCTTCACCGTTGCGCGCAGCACGATCGTGTTCATTGACGCCGCGAGCGGTCGCCCACGTCGGCTGACCGACGCCGAACGCGCCGCCTGGCAGCCGTACGTCGGCCCCCGGGTCGAGATGCGCGCCGACAAGAAGCTGCGCGCATGACCGCGACCCTGCAACTCGGCAATCCCATCGCCCGCGCCGACCTCGCGACCTATCTCGGCCGCGCCGGCCGCATCGAGGACTCGGGCGTGCGCATCCAACAGGTCGCCGAATCCGGCATCGCGCTCTGGGTGCCGGTGCTGCGGCCCGCGGGCATCCTCACCAACTCGCCGCTCGTCATCGGCGTGCGCGCGCTGAGCGCACGGGTGACCGACGCCGACGAATCCGACCGGCTCGACGGCTACTTCGACGCCGTCGTGCCGCTGCGGGGCATGCTCGACCGCCTCGCCCGCGAACCCGAGACCGACGCCGAGGCCCGCAGCATCCCGCTCCCGCCCGAGCGGCTGCACGAGGCCTGGACCGGTACCCGACCGCCGCTCGGCGGCTGGCACCGCGTCACGACCATCGACGCCGGTGTGCTCACGCGCGTCGCGGATGCGGGCATCGCCGAAATCACGCAGGCAACCGGCAACGAACTCGGCCAGCTGCTCGCCGAGCGGGTGCGCACCGATGTGTGGACGCGCATGCTGCCCGACGACGTGATCGCGAGCGACATCGCCGATCAGGATGCTCCTGATCGGCTTCCGCCTGCGGGCGCGGCCTTCGCGGCACACGCTCTGGGGTTTCTTCGTACCGGAGAAACTGGGACACTTTCGACGGCACCGGGCTGGTGGCGCCTCGGCTTCGCCGCGGGCCAAGTGCTGGTGCGGCGCAGAAATTACGCCAGCGCGCAGTAGGCTGCAAAGGCTAGGGACGATAACCGAGAGGATCCACACCTTGACCACAATGCACGCCACCATCGAGGCGCTCAAGAACGATGTGCTCGCCCGCAACGCCGGTGAGCCGGAGTTCCATCAGGCAGTGGTCGAGGTCCTCGACTCACTCGCCCCGGTGCTCGAAACGCACCCGGAGTACCTCGACCAGGACGTCATCCGCCGCCTTTGCGAGCCCGAGCGTCAGGTGATTTTCCGTGTGCCGTGGATCGACTCGAAGGGCAACGTCAACATCAACCGCGGGTACCGCGTCGAGTTCAACTCGGCCCTCGGCCCGTACAAGGGTGGGCTGCGCTTCCATCCGACGGTCAACCTCGGCATCGTGAAGTTCCTCGGCTTCGAGCAGACCTTCAAGAACTCGCTCACGGGACTGCCCATCGGCGGGGGTAAGGGTGGCAGCGACTTCGACCCGCACGGCCGCAGCGACCGCGACATCATGGCGTTCTGCCAGTCGTTCATGACCGAGCTCTACCGCCACATCGGTGAGTACACCGACGTGCCCGCGGGCGACATCGGCGTCGGCACGCGCGAGATCGGCTACATGTTCGGCCAGTACAAGCGCATCACCAACCGCTTCGAGTCGGGCGTGCTCACGGGCAAGGGCCTCTCGTGGGGCGGCTCGCTCGTGCGCCCCGAGGCGACCGGCTACGGTACCATCTTCTTCGCTCGCGAGATGCTCGCGACCCAGGGCGAAGATTTCGACGGCAAGCGCGTCTCGGTCTCAGGCTCGGGCAATGTCGCGATCTACGCGATCGAGAAGGCGCAGGAGCTCGGCGCGGTCGTCGTGACCGCCTCGGACTCGAAGGGCTCGATCTACGACCCCGACGGCATCGACCTCGACCTGCTCAAGCAGATCAAGCTCGAAGAGCGCGGCCGCATCAGCGAGTACGCCGACCGCCGCAGCAGCCGCGTTGAGTTCCACGAGAACCGCAACGACGTGTGGCAGGTACCCGTCGACGTCGCGCTGCCCTGCGCCACACAGAACGAGCTCGACGTGCACGCCGCGCAGACGCTGATCAACAACGGCCTCAAGGTCGTCGCCGAGGGCGCGAACATGCCGCTCACCGCCGACGCCGCCTCGCTCATGCGCGAGACCGAAGGCGTGCTGTTCGGCCCGGCGAAGGCCGTGAATGCCGGTGGCGTCGCCACGAGCGCGCTCGAGATGCAGCAGAACGCCTCGCGCGACCGCTGGACCTTCGACTACACCGAGACGCGCCTCGAAGAGATTATGGTCGATGTGCACGAGACCTGCCGTGCCACCGCGCAGGAGTACGGCGCCCCGAGCGACTACGTGCTCGGCGCGAACATCGCCGGTGTCACCAAGGTCGTCGACGCGATGATCGCGCAGGGCCTCGTCTAGGCCGATTCGCCCCTGCCCGCCAGCCGGGTAGGATGAACGAGAACGACAGGGGAGCGCCGAGCGGCGCTGAGAGTGCCACACTGGCAGACCCTCGAACCTGATCCGGCTAGTACCGGCGAAGGAAGTCGAGTTCTCTCCATCCGGGCGCTGTGTCGCGCGCGGATGCCCTCCATGCGAATGGAGGACTGAATGCTACGTCGATCATCTACCCGACTTGCCTCAACCGCCGCCCTCGTGGCGACGGGGCTGCTACTGAGCGGGTGCACGCTTGTCGGCGGTGCTGGGGGAAACGAGCCGAGCTCGTCCGCCCCGGGCACCGTCACGATGCTCACGCACGACTCGTTCAACGTGAGCGACGAGCTCATCGCCGAGTTCGAATCGGCGACCGGCTATGACCTCGTCATCACCTCGCCCGGCGACGCCGGCGTCGTGACGAGCCAGCTGCTGCTCGCGGGCGATGCCCCGGGCGTCGACGGTGTATACGGCCTCGACAACTACTCAGCGCAGACCGTGGTCGACGCCGACGTGCTCGCGTCGTACACCTCGCCGAGCCTGCCCGCATCCGCCGACGACCTGGTGCTCAGCGACCAGCTCACGCCGATCGACCAGGGCCAGGTGTGCGTCAACATCGACCACGAGTGGTTCGAATCAAACGGCATCGACGAGCCGACGACGCTCGACGACCTCGCCACCGACGAGTACGCGCCGCTGCTCGCCGTGACGAACCCGCTCACCTCCTCGCCCGGCCTCGCGTTCCTCGTCGCGACCATCGCCGAGTACGGCGACGGCTGGCAGGACTACTGGCAGCAACTGCTCGACGGCGGCGCCAAGGTCGAGGGCAGCTGGTCGGACGTCTACTACGTCGATTTCTCGGGAGCCGAGGGCGCGGGCGAGTTCCCGCTCGTGCTGAGCTATTCGTCGTCGCCGGCCGAATCGGGCGGCACCACGGGCGTGCTCGAGGCGAGCTGCACGACCCAGGTCGAGTACGCCGGCGTCACGAAGGGCGCCGAGAACCCGACCGGCGCGCAGGCATTCATCGACTTCATGCTGAGCACGGAGTTCCAGCAAGCACTGCCCGAGTCGATGTACATGTACCCGGTCGACGACGCCGTCGAGCTGCCGAGCGAGTGGGCCAAGCACGCGAGCCTCGTCGATGAGCCACTCGACCTCGACGCGGCTGAGGTCGCGAGCAACCGCGACACTTGGCTGGAGGAGTGGAACACACTGTATGAGGCGAGCTAGCTGGGTCGCGGGCGCCGCAGTTCTCGCGTTCCTCGCCGTCTTCTTCGGTTGGCCCGTGGCCAGCATGTTGTGGCGAGGCATTTCGAGCGACTCCGGCATCGACCTCACCGGCTACGGTGAGGTGCTTACCAGCGCTCGCACCTGGCAGCTGCTTGCGAACACGATCGGCCTCGCCCTCGCCGCCGCGCTCGGCGCGGTGGTGCTGGGCGTGCCGACCGCGAGCATCCTCTACCGCCGGCGCGTGCCCGGCGGCGCGCTGCTGCGCGGCCTCATCACCGTGCCGTTCGTGCTCCCCACCGTGGTGGTCGGTGTCGCCTTCCGGGCGCTGCTTGGGTCGACCGGCCCCCTCGGTTGGCTCGGGCTCGACGGCACGACATTCTCGGTCGTGCTCGCGCTCGTCTTCTTTAATGTCGCGGTCGTTGCCCGGCAGGTGGGGAGTTTCTGGCGCGGCCTCGACCCGCGTCTCGCCGAGGCGGCGCGCACCCTTGGCGCGTCGCCAACGCGCGCGTTCCTCACCGTCACGCTGCCGCAGCTCGTGCCGGCGATCGTCGCCTCGGCGTGTCTCGTGCTGCTGTTCTGCTCGACCGCGTTCGGCATCGTGCTGACGCTCGGCACGCCCGCGCCGGGTACGCTCGAGACCGAGATTTACACCCAGACCACGGTGTTCCTCGACCTGCGGACCGCGGCGGTGCTTTCGACTCTGCAACTGCTCATCGTCGTCGCGACCTTGGTCGTCTCGGCCCGGCTGAACCGCCGCACCGAGTCGCGCCTCAAGCTTCGCGACAACCCCGAGCTGCCGCTGGGCCGCGAGGACGTCCCCGCCGCCGTGATCGCCGCATTCACGGTGTTCGGTCTCGAGCTGCTGCCGCTCGCGACCCTGCTCATCCGCTCGGTGCGCGTCGACGGCGCTTGGAGTCTGCACAACTACGCGGCGCTCTCGAGCAGCGGCGACGGCTTCTCTGGGGGAGTGACCGTGCTCGCCGCGCTACAGCACTCGCTGCAGGCGGCGGTCGACGCCACCTGGATCTCGCTGCTCTTCGGCATTCCCCTCGCGCTGCTGTTATCACGGCGCGTGCGTGGGGTCGCGGCCGCCGGCCAGCGCGTGCTCGACCTCGCGATCATGCTGCCGCTCGGCGTCTCGGCGGTGACCCTCGGCTTCGGCTACGTGGTCTCGCTCCAGGCCGTCGCTCCGCAGCTCGCGCACTCCGGCACGCTCGTGCCGCTCGCGCAGGCGGTTGTCGCCCTGCCGCTCGTCGTGCGCTCACTCGTGCCCGCGATGCGCGCCATCGACCCGCGACTGCGTGACGCTGCAGCGACCCTCGGCGCGACGCCCTGGCGCATCCTGCGCACCGTCGACGGACCCGTACTCGCGCGGGCGCTCGGCATCGGGGCGGGCTTCGCGTTCGCCACCTCGCTTGGCGAGTTCGGGGCCACGAGCTTCCTCGCCTCGCCCGAGCGCGCGACCCTGCCTATTCTCATCGCTCGCCTGCTCGGCCGACCCGGCGGCGACAACTACGGCATGGCGCTCGCGGCGTCGGTGCTCCTCGCCGTCATCTGCGGCACCATGATGCTGCTCAGCGAGTACCTGCGCCCACGCCCGGCCCGAACCACGATCGGAGGTGCCTGGTGACCGAACCGGCACTCGAACTGCGCGGCGTGACCGTGCGCTACCCCGACGGCAGCACGCCCGTGCGCGACATCGACCTCACGGTCGCCGATGGCGAGGTCGTCGCGCTGCTCGGCGCATCCGGCCTCGGCAAGTCGTCGCTCCTGCGTGGCATCGCGGGCCTCGAACGCGTCAGCGCGGGCGAGGTGCGGATGCGCGGCGAGCTCGTGAACGAGCTGCCCACCCACCGCCGTGGGTGCGGCATGGTGTTTCAGGACGGCCAGCTGTTTCCCTACCGCTCCGTCGCGAAGAACCTCGCCTACGGGCTCGAGGTCGCGGGCATGCCGAAGGCGCAGCGCCGCGAGCGCGTCGCGGAGATGCTCGAGCTCGTCGACCTGCCCGGCTACGAAGACCGCGCGGTGCAGACCCTCTCGGGCGGGCAGGCGCAGCGGGTCGCCCTCGCTCGGTCGCTCGCGGTGACGCCGCGCTTATTGCTGCTCGATGAGCCGCTGTCGGCGCTCGACACCGAGCTGCGCGGGCGGCTCGCGGTCGACCTCCGCACGATTCTCAAGTCGACGGGCACGGCCGCGATCTACGTCACGCACGACCGCCAAGAGGCGACGACGATTGCGGATCGCGTGGTCGACCTCGCAGCACTAGGGCCGCGGCGACCCCGCCAAGCGCACCCGTGAGGTGGCCCTGCCACGAGACACCCGCGCCCGCCGCGAAGATGCCGGTGAGCATCGCGCTGCCGTAGAGCAGCGCGACGACCACCGCGATGACGCCGAAGAGCAGCCGGTGGCGCATCTCGCGCGCGACGAAGACGCGGGTGAGCAGGTAGGCGAAGTAGCCGAACACGAGCCCGGATGCGCCGACCGTGATGGTGCCCGGCGCGGTGAGGAAGAGCGGCCCGAGCGCGCCGATTACCGCGACGATGAGCGTCACCAGCCAGAATCGCCGCGCACCTTCGAACGCGATGAGCATGCCGAGCACGAGGAACGGCACGGAGTTGCCGATGAGGTGATTCCAGTCGCTGTGGAGCAGCGGCGCGAGCACGATGCCCGGCAGCGATGAGAAATCCCATGCCCGTAGGCCGAAGCGTTCCCATTGACCTGGGAGGATCCGGTCAAAGATCTCGACGAGCCACATCACCGCGAGCAGCACGGCGGGATGCAAAACCGCAGGCCAGCGCCGAGGTTTGGGGTTGGCGGGGGACACCTCGTATGTGCGCATGTAGCCAGTCAAGCAGAATCAGTTTTTGCATCGGTTCAGGTGTTGCTAGTGTCTAGGGGTGCAATCGAGGCGAGTAGTGGTGACAGCGTTGTCGGCCCTGGTTGCTGTGTGCCTCACTGGCTGCGCCCCGACGCTGTCGACTACCTCGAGTCAATGGAGCGCGGCCGACAGCCAGGGCGAGACGATGGCGACCGAGACGATCTCGATCGCGGCGCTGCGCTGCGACGTCCCCACGAGTTGGGAAGACGTGAGCCGCTCGGACGCGACCGAGGTGTATCCCGTCGCCTACTCGAGCACCGACAAGGGTGGCGAGACCTCGACGCTGCGGTTCTCGCCCGATTATCACGACGCGACGACCGTCGCCGAGGCGGTCTCACAGGTGAGTGCGCCCGACGAGGACGCCGAGACCGAGCACGGCATCACCGGCTCGACGATGCAGCCCGGCCAGCCATATCCGGGCGCGGTGACCGCTCGCACCGCCGAGCACTCTTTCGTGACCGAGGCCGGCACCGAGATGGTCAGGCACTGGTGGTTTCTCCAGGACGAGAAGACCGGCACCATCTACGCCGTCGAATTTACCGGCGCGGACACCGACGACAGTGTGGCGCTGATCGAGACGATCGACTCGTCGATTCGCCTCGGCGACGCCTAACACACACGTATCAACGAACCTGCATGCTTTCCTCTTGCAGGGGGAGTACGGTTACTCCCGTCAGAAAAGAGGAAAACGCATGCAAATCAGTGCAGCAGTCGTTTCGGCGGCCTCCGCCGGTTTTGAAGTTCAGACCCTCGACCTCGAGGATCCTCGCGCGAACGAGATTCGCGTCAAGCTCGTCGCGACCGGTGTCTGTCACACCGACGCGTTCATCCGCGACGGCGGGTACCCCACGAACTTCCCGGTCGTGCTCGGCCACGAGGGCGCCGGCGTCGTCGAGTCGGTCGGCGCCGCCGTCACCTCGGTGAAGCCCGGCGACCGCGTCGTGCTCGGCTTTAACTCGTGCGGCCACTGCGACAACTGCCTCGGCGGCAAGCCCGCGTACTGCCTCGAGTTCAACGCCTACAACTTCGGCGGCGGCCGCACCGACGGCTCGAGCGCCATCAGCCGCGACGGCGAGCCCGTCAGCAGCAACTTCTTCGGCCAGTCGAGCTTCGCGACCTACGCGATCGCCACCGAGCGCAACGTCGTGAAGGTTGACGACGACGCCCCGCTCGAGCTGCTCGGCCCCCTCGGCTGCGGCCTCTCGACCGGCGCGGGCGCGATCATCAACTCGCTCCAGGTCGGCGCGGGCGCAAGCGTTGGTGTCTTCGGCACCGGCGCGGTCGGCTCGGCCGCGATCATGGCCGCCGCCGCGATCGGCGCCACGACGATCATCGCGCTCGACCTCAACGACGACCGCCTCGCGCTCGCGAAGGAGCTTGGGGCGACCCACAGCATCAACTCGGGCAAGGAGGACGTCGAGGCTCGCGTGGCCGAGATCACCGGCGGCCGCGGGCTCGACTTCGTGCTCGACACCACCGGCGTGCCCGCCGTGACGAGCTCGGCCGCGCCGCTGCTCGCAGTGAAGGGCACCCTTGGCCTCGTCGGTGCCGCGAAGCCCGGCGCCGAGGTGAACTTCGAGGTGGGCGCCTCGCTCATCAAGGGCTGGTCGTTCAAGACCATCGTCGAGGGCGACGCCGTGCCGCAGGACTTCATTCCGCGCCTCGTGCACCTGTGGCGCCTCGGCAAGTTCCCGATCGAGAAGATTTCGAAGACCTTCTCGTTCGAGCAGATCAACGAGGCCTTCGAGGCGTCGAAGTCGGGCGAGGTTATCAAGCCCGTGCTCGTCTTCGAACAGTAAGCACCGCACTACGAGCAACGCCCCGGTCATCAGGCGGGGCGTTGCTCGTTTTCCGCGTGGTGGTTATTGCTCGGGCGTCGGCTCGAACGTGTTCACCATCGCGTGCGCGGCGCGGTCGAAGTAGGCATCCATCGACGAGCGCACCATCGGCGAAAAGCCCATGGTGTCGAGGGCCGCGCTCATGTGCGTGAGCCAGCGGTCGCGGGCGTCGGGGTTCACATGAAATTCGACGTGGCGCATGCGCAGGCGAGGGTGCCCGCGCATCGACGAGTAGGTGGCCGGCCCACCGAAGTACTGGCCGAGAAACCGGCTCAGGCGCCAAATCGCACCCTCGAGGTCGTCGGCCGGGTACATGGGCCAGAGCACCGGATCTTGCTGCACGCCGTCGTAGAAGCGACGCACAAGCGTTTCGAAGGTCGTCATTCCGCCGACTTCGTCATAGAGGGTGTGGAGCGGCGCATCAGACATGCCTCCAGCCTAGCCAGGTGGCGACTACCTAGGCGGCCCGCCGTAGCATCGTCCCATGAAGATTCAGGGACGAATCGTGCTGATTACGGGTGCCGCGCGCGGCATTGGTCGACTCCTCGCGCTCGGCGCCGCCACGCGCGGCGCGGCAGGCGTGGTGCTCTGGGATCGCGACCTCGCCGAGCTCGATGGGGTCGCAGCCCAGGTGCGCCGGCTCGGTAGCGAGGTGATCACCGCCCGCGTTGACGTCACCGATGAGGATGCGGTGGCCGACGCGGCGGCGCAGGCCGAGGCACGCTTCGGCGTCGTCCACATCCTGATCAACAACGCGGGCATCGCAACGGGCAAGCCCTTCGCCGCCACGAGCGGCGAGGAGGTGCGCCGCACCTACGAGGTGAACGCGATCGCGCTGCACACGACGACCCGGTATGTGTTGCCAGGCATGGTGCGGCGCGACCGCGGGCTCATCGTCAACATCGCCTCGGCCGCGGGGCTGGTCGGGGTCGCTCGGCAGTCCGACTATTCCGCGTCCAAGTTCGCGGCGGTCGGCTTCACCGAGGCGCTGCGCAACGAGCTTCGTGCCGAGGGGTCGCGAGTGCGCACGCTCGTCGTGTGCCCGTATTACATCGACACGGGCATGTTCGCCGGGGTGACCACGCGCTTCCCGCACCTCCTACCGATCCAGCAGCCGCGCGCCGTCGCGATTCAGATCCTCAAGGCGATCGAGCGAGGCCGGGCGCGACTCGTCACGCCGCCGTTCGCCTCGACGATCTACGCGACACGACTCGTGCCGGTGCCCGCCGCCGAGCGCATCCTCGACGCGTTCGGTCTTAACCACGGCATGGATCACTTCCGCGGCCGAGGCACGCCGGTTTAGTTCTCCTCGGCCGGGCGGGGCTCGATGCCGTTGGGGCCGTCGAAGCGCACGAGGTTCATTGGCGGCAGCGCGATATTCTCGGCTTTGAGTGCATCCTGGATGCGCGCGCGCAACTCGCGCTCGACGCTCCAGCGCTCGCCCGGTGAGGTCTTCACCGCGAGGCGCATGATGACCGCGTCGGCCGAGAGGGTCTGGAGACCCCACACGCTCGGCTTCTCGAGCAGCTTCATCATCCAGTCGATGTCTTCGTACATGTCGCTGCCGACCTGCTCGACGAGGCGCTGAACGCGCTCGCGGTCTTCGGAATACGGCACAGGCAGGTCGATGATCGCCCGGTTCCAGCCCTGCGAGTAGTTTCCGACCCGCTGAATCTCACCGTTGCGTACGTACCAGAGCTGGCCGTAGACGTCGCGCACCTGGGTGACGCGAATGCCGACGGCCTCGACCGTGCCGATCGCGTACTCCATGTCGACGTCGTCGCCGACGCCGATCTGGTCTTCGATCACCATGAACATGCCGTTGAGTACGTCGCCGACGACCTTCTGCGCACCGAAACCGAGGCCGGCACCGATCGCAGCGGAAAGCACGGTGAGCGACTGGAGGAAGCTCGGGCTGATGACTCCGATACACCAGAGCACCACGATGATGACGATGACGACGGTGAGGATGTTCGACAGCACCTGCCCGATCGTGCGGGTGCGCTGCACGGTGCGCACCGACTCGAGCGGCGAGCGAATCGCGAGCATCTGGGTGTCGTCGACGCCTCGCTTGCGCTTCACCCCCTCGACAATCTGCCGCACGAACCGCTTGATCAGCTGTTGCAGCAACCAGTGCGCCAGCCAGGCGCCGACGATGATGAGGATGACCTGCACCAGTGGCCACAACGGGCCGAGTGCGGTGATGACGTTGTCGAAAAACTCTTGCATATCGTCCACGAGCGTAGGGCGCCAACCGTGAGAAATCCTGCATCGCCCGTTACCTCGGGGCAACCTCAGAGCCACGCGCCGTGGTTACAATGACGAATTGTTAGGTCACCGGAACATCTTGTAACACAGGAGCCGCCATGTCCCAGGCGAACCAATCTGGCGAATACGTCGACGTGCCGCCGAGCAACGTCGAAGCGCCGGATGCGCACGGCAAGTTTTCGCTCAACGAAGACTGGGCGGCGACCGCCGTCGGTCTCGTGATTCTCGGGCTGTGCCTGCTGCAGGTCATCCCCGACATCAAGGGGCTGTTCCTCTGATGGCGACTACGAATACGAACGAGCCCATCGTTCACGAGGACGCGCAGGAGCAGCCGCAGGGTTCTCCCGCCTGGGGCTTCGCGGGCTTCGTGCTCGTGCTCGTGCTCGCCTGGGTCGTCCAGGTGCTCACGACGAACCTGCCCGACTGGACGGAGGGCACCTGGTTCGGCCAAGTCTCGAAGTCGATCGAGTTCCCCGTCTACGCGATCATCCTCGGCTTCGCCTTCAACGGCATCCTCTCGCTGCTCGGCATTCGCGACCGCATGTCGGGCGGCTTCCGCACCGAGTTCTTCATCAAGATCGGCCTCGTGCTGCTCGGCGCGGGAGTGAACGTCACCGTGATCCTCGACATGGGCCTGCCCGCGGTGCTTCAGGCGCTCCTGCTCATCGCCGTCGTCTTCTTCTTCACCTGGTGGTTCGCCGGCCTCATCGGCCTCGAGCCGCACCTGCGCGCGCTGCTCGCCTCCGCGCTCTCGATCTGCGGCGTCTCGGCCGCCGTCGCCGCGGCAGGTGCCGTGCACGCGAAGAAGGAGCAGCTCGCCTACGTCGCCGGCCTCGTGATCGTCTTCGCGTTGCCCGCGATCTTCCTGCTGCCGTGGCTCGCCGACCTCATGGGCCTCTCGCCGATCGTCACCGGCGCCTGGATCGGCGGCAACATCGACACGACCGCCGCCGTGACCGCTGCCGGCGCCGTCGCGGGCGACGAGGTGCTGCAGTACGCCTCGATCGTCAAGATGATTCAGAACGCCCTCATCGGCTTCGTCGCGGTGGCGCTCTCGATCTACTTCACCCTGCGCGTCGACCGCCCGGCCGGCGTGGATGCGATGAAGGTCACCCGCTCGGGCTGGGGCGAGGTCTGGTCGCGCTTCCCGAAGTTCGTGCTCGGCTTCATCGCCGCCTCGCTCGTTGTGTCGATGCTCGCCGCCGCGTTCCCGGCCGCCCTCGAGGACGGCGCGTGGCTCGACAACGGCATGAGCGCCGCGAAGACGCTGCAGACGGTGTTCTTCACGCTCGCATTCGTGTCGATCGGTCTCGAGTTCCGCTTCGGCGCGCTGCGCGACGCGGGGTGGAAGCCGGTGCTCGTATTCTTCGCCGGCACGATCGTCAACCTCCTCGCGGGCCTCGCCCTGTCATCGCTGCTCTTCGGCGTGCTGTTCCCGTAACGCGGCATCAACGACAACGCCCGGCACCCAAATGGGCGCCGGGCGTTGTTGCGTTGCGAGCGGTTACTTCGCGGCAGCCTGCACGCGCAGGCAACGGCGGGTGTCGTCGAGGCCCTCGACGATCATGCGGCGCAGCGCGGCGGGCGCATCCGCATTCGCCTCGAGCCAGGCCTCAGCGGCCGTGACGACCTCGTCGCTCGGCAGCGAAGTGGGGTAGAAGCCCTCAATGAGGTCTTCCGCGCTGTGAAAGCTGCGCGAATCCCAGATGCTGCGCAACTCGGCGAAGTACGGCGCGAGGTACGAGGCGACGAGCTGCTCGTCGTCAGCGTGCCAGAAGCCCGAGATCGTGGCGCGCACGATCTCGTTCGGCTGGTCGCTGCCGACCCACACGAGGTCCCAGGCCGCGCGCTTCGCGTCGGCGTTGGGGGCTGCGGCGCGGGCGACGGCGGCGTGCTTGTTGCCGCCCGACGTCTTGTCCTGCTCGTTGCGAGCGACGATCTCGGCCTCGCCGGCCCGACCCCCGGCGACGAGCGCGGTGAGCAGCTCCCAGCCGAGGTCGGTGTCGATCTCGAGACCCTCGAGCGCGAGGCTGCCGTCAAGCAGCGCCTGCACGGCGTCGAGCTGCGCGTCGGTCGCGGCGAAGTCACTGAACGAACGGACGAACGCGAACTGCGCATCTGAGCCTGGCTCGGCGCCCTTCGCAAGCTCGAGCAGGCGGTCGGCCACCCCCTCAACCGTCGCCTGGCGCTGCGCCTTCGGCGTGAAGCGGCGGGCGGCGACCACGAGCTGGCCGAGCTGCTGACGACGCGTCGTCGACTCGGTCTCGTGCTCGACCGAGGTGAGCAGGTGTTGGATAAAGTCGGCCACGGGCAGCTCGCCGTCGCGCGTTGCATCCCACAGGCTCGCGAGCACGAGGCCGCGGGCCATCGGGTCGGTCATGCCCGAGACGTGCGCGAGCGCGGTCGCGAGCGACTGCTCGTCGAAGCGGATCTTCGCGTACGCGAGGTCCTCGTCGTTGACGAGCACGAGGTCACCGCGCACCTTGCCGACGAGCTCCGGCACGTCGGTCTCGGCGCCATCGACGTCGAGCTCGAGGTGCTCGCGGCGCACGAGGTCGCCCGAGTCGCTGAGGTCGTAGAGGCCAACACCGAGGCGGTGTGGGCGCAGCGTCGGGTAGTCGGCCGGCGCGGTCTGCTCGATCACGAACTTCGTGATGACGCCCTCGGCGTCGACCTCGATCTTCGGGCGCAGCGTGTTCACGCCGGCCGTCTCGAGCCACTTCTGTGACCAGTCCTTGAGGTCGCGGCCCGAGGCCGCCTCGAGCTCAACGAGCAGGTCGCGCAGTTCGGTGTTGCCGAACGCGTGCTTCGTGAAGTACGCGTTGACGCCCTTGAAGAACGCCTCGCGGCCGACCCAGAAGAACAGCTGCTTCAGCACAGAACCGCCCTTGGCGTAGGTGATGCCGTCGAAGTTCACCTGCACGTCGTCAAGATCGCGGATCTCGGCGACGATCGGGTGCGTCGAGGGCAGCTGGTCCTGGCGGTAGGCCCAGGTCTTCTCGGAGGCGAGGAAGGTGACCCAGTTGTTCGTCCACTCAGTCGCCTCGGCGGTCGCGAGCGTCGAGATGAACTCGGCGAACGACTCGTTGAGCCAGAGGTCGTTCCACCAGTTCATCGTGACGAGGTCGCCGAACCACATGTGGCCGAGCTCGTGCAGGATGGTGACGACGCGGCGCTCGCGCACCGCATCCGCCACCTTTGAGCGGAAGACGTACGTTTCAGTGAAGGTGACGCAGCCCGCGTTCTCCATCGCGCCCATGTTGTACTCGGGCACAAACAGCTGGTCGTACTTGTCGAACGGGTACGGCACGCCGAACTCGCGCTCGTAGAACTCGAAGCCGCGCTTCGTGATGTCGAAGATGTACTCCGGGTCCATGAACTCGCCGAGCGAGGCGCGGCTGAATACGCCGAGCGGAATCGTGCGGCCGTCCGACAAGGTGAGCTCGTCGGTCCACTCCTGGTACGGGCCTGCGACGAGCGCGGTGATGTAGCTCGAGATGCGTGCGGTGGTCTCGAACTCCCACTTCGCGACGCCCTCGCCGAGCTCGGTGCGCTGCGCGATCGGCTGGTTCGACACAACCTTCCACGCCGCGGGCGCGGTGACGGTGAACGCGAACGTCGCCTTGAGGTTCGGCTGCTCGAAGTTCGGGTACATGCGACGCGCGTCGGGCACCTCGAACTGCGAGTAGAGGTAGACCTCGCCGTCGGCGGGGTCGACGAAACGGTGCAGACCCTCGCCGGTGTTCATGTAGAACATGTCAGCTTCAACGAGCAGCTCGTTGCGCTCGGCGAGGTTCGGCAGCGCGATGCGCACGCCGTCGGCGTGCTGGGCGGGGTCGAGCGATTCGCCGTTGAGCTCGATGCGGTGCACGGTCGCGGTGATGGCGTCGATGAAGCTCGACGAGCCGGCCGTGGCAGAGAAGGTGACCTTCGTGATGGTGCGGAACGTCGTGTCCGAAGTCGTCAGGTCAAGCGCCACGTCGTAGTGGTCGACCGCGATGAGGTCTGCACGCTCGTCGGCTTCGACTCGGGTGAGGTTTTCGCCCGGCATGTGCGTCCTTTCGTTCAGTTGTATTGAGTGCCGCTTTTGGCAACCCGACCAGCCTAGTGCGGTCAGTCGAGCAGGCCCTGTTCGCGCGCCCGACTCACGGCGGCCGTGCGGCTCGAGACGCCGAGCTTGCCGTAGATCGCGGCGAGGTGGCTTTTCACCGTCGTCGGGCTGAGGTGCAGGCGCTCGCCGATCGTCTGATTCCTCGCGCCGGTCGCGAGTTGGCGCAGCACGTCGGCCTCGCGCGGGGTGAGGTGGATGCGGGGCGCGCGCAGGGTGCCGACGAGCCGTTCGAGAATGTCGGCGTCCATGACGTTCTCGCCCGCCGCAGCACGCTGCACGGCGCGCACGAGTCGCTCGGGCGGCGCATCCTTGAGCAGGTAGCCGCACGCCCCGGCCTCGATGGCGGTGAGGATGTGGTTGTCGGTGTCGTAGTTGGTGAGGATGAGCACGGCGGGCGGCGAGGGCAGGGCCCGGATGCGCGCGGTCGCGTCGACCCCGTCGCCGCCGTCGCCGAGGCGAAGGTCCATCGTGACGACGTCGGCGTCCGGCGCGAGGGCGACGGCTTCGTCGGCGCTCGCGGCCTCGCCGATGACGTCGAGACCGTCGGCGTGCTCGAGCACGGCGCGCAGGCCGGCGCGCACGATCGGGTGGTCGTCGCAGATGAGCACGCGGGTCATGAGGGCCTCGATTCGGCGGCGGAGCGGGGGAGCTCGGCGCGCACGAGCGTGCCCTCGCCGGGGTCGGCGACGACCGAGACGAAGCCGCCGAGCTCGCGCAGGCGGGCCTGCAGGCCGCGCAGTCCGGTGCCGCTGCCGTCGGGGCGTGCCGCGGCGAGCTCGGGTTGCTCGAACCAGCGCTCGGCATCGAAGCCGACACCGTCGTCGTCGACCTCGACGCTGACGGCGTCGTCGGCAAACTGCAGACGCACCGCGATGTGCGCGGCCTGGCCGTGGGTCTCGGCGTTGTTCAGCGCCTCCTGCGTGACCCGCAGCAGGGCGGTGCTCGCGCCGACGCTGAGCGGCCACGCGTCACCGGAGGCACGGAAGCTGACACCCGGGCGCGCCGCGGCGAGGCGGTCGAGCGCCGCCGCGAGGTCAACGTCGCGCAGTTCGGGCGGGGTGAGGTCGGCGATGATGCCGCGCACCTCGCGCAGGGCCTCGCCTGAGGTGCGCTCGATGTCGGTGAGGCTGGCGCCGCTCGAGGCGAGCAGCCGGATGCTCGACAGGTGCTGGGCGGTCGTGTCATGGAGGTCTCGGGCGAGCCGGGCGCGTTCGGCGCCTCGGCCCGCCTCACGCTCGGTCGCGGCGAGGGCCGCCTGCGTCTCGCGCAGCTCAGTGACGAGGCTCGCGTTCTCGTCGGCAGAGCGCACGAGCATGCGGTAGCCCCACATCACCGCGATCGCGGCGATCGCGCTGATCACGGGGCCCGCAACGCCGCCGAAGCCGAGGCCGTGGTGCACTGCCACACCCGCGACGACACCAAGCGTGAGCGCCAGCACCGTGACCACGCCGAGGCCCTCGGGCAGCAGCCAAAGCACGATAAAGAAGAGGGCGAGCGCCGAGTAGGCGCCCTCGACCGAAAACGCGGTCATTGCGGCGACCGGCAGCGCGAGCAGCGCCGCGCAGACGATGCCGAGCGGGTTGAGCTGTCGCGCGGGCGCGCCGAACGCGTCGGGGCGACGCCAGGCGATGACCGCGACACCGGCGGCGATGCCCGTGCCCGTGATCGCTGAGAACAGCATCCAGCCGAGTCGGCCGCTGATCGCGGTGATCGGGTCGGCCACCGCGACCGCGATGGGCACCCAGAGCAGCACCGCGAGCAGCAGCGAGAGCGCGGCGAGCGTGGCCAGCTGTATGCGGCGGGTCGCGCTGGGCGCTGTCGGGTCAGCCATACCTCGATGCTAGGTGTCCTACGGCCGAGCGCCTCCTCCAAACGGAGGGGATCGAATCCGACCGTTCTGCCGCTGTGCGCGGGCCCGGGCGCGAGGACTGTGGAGGTATCGGATCAGAGATCCCAGAAAGGACTTCGCATGTACCTCGCACTTCGTGACCAGCGGCACGCACCCGGACGCTTCGCCCTCATCGGAGCCGTCATCGCCCTCATGATGCTGCTCGTCGGCTTCCTCACCGGCCTCACCGGTGGCCTCGCGGGGCAGAACATTTCAGGCATCCTCGGCACCGGTGCCTCGTCGGTCGTCGCCGCCAACTCTGACGACGACTTCAGCTGGTCGACCGCGCAGGTCGACCAGGCCCAGCTCGCCGCCTGGCAGGATGCGGCCGCCGGCACCGACGCGACCGTCACGCCTGTCGGCGTCTCGACCACCCGCCTTGAGGACGGCGACGCGAGCGCTGCCGTCACGCTCTGGGCTGAGCCCGCCGACGCGACCCCGCTCGGCACCGATCTCGCGCCGCTCGAAACCGGCCAGATCGTGCTGCCCGAGGACGCGGCGACGAGCCTCGGCGTCGGCACCGGCGACACCATCGAGCTCGCGGGGAAGCAGCTCACCGTCGCGGCCGTCGCCGACACGGGCCAGTTCTCGCACACCGACATCGCCCGTCTCACCCTCGACGACTGGCGCGGCTACCTCCGCGACACCATGCAGCCCGAGCGCACCGCGAGCGTGCTGCTGGTCAACGGCACGATCGACCAGGCCGACACCGTCGCCGCCGACAGCGACACCCAGGCGCAGGGCCTGCTGCCCTCGCTCCTCGGCCTCGAGGCCTTCAAGAGTGAGATCGGCACGCTCGGCATGCTGTTCGGCATGCTGTTCGGCATCTCGGCCCTCATCGTCGGCGTCTTCTTCCTCGTCTGGTCGATGCAGCGCCAGCGCGACATCTCGGTGCTCAAGGCGCTCGGCGCCCCGATGGGGTGGCTGCGCCGCGACGCCCTCGGCCAGGCCGCGTTCCTGCTCGTCGTCGCGATCGCCATCGGCTCGGGCCTCGCGCTCGGCCTCGGCGCGCTCATCGCCCCGGTCGCCCCCTTCATCGTGGCGTGGTGGACGATCCTGCCGCCCGCCCTCGCGATGCTCGTCGCCGGCCTCATCGGCGCCCTCGTGTCGCTGCGCCAGATCAACCGCGTCGACCCGCTCGTCGCCCTCAACGCCACCGCCGCGTAACTCGCCTAAGGAGAACCGCCATGCTCAAGCTCGACCACCTCACGCTCACCTACCAGGACGGCGACCGCCGCCTCACCGCTGTCGACGACGCGAACCTCACCGTCGCGCCCGGCGAATTCATCGCCGTCACCGGGCCCTCGGGCTCGGGCAAGTCGAGCCTGCTCGCGCTCGCCTCGACGCTCGTAACCGCCGACCGCGGCACCGTCACGATCGACGGCGTCACCGCATCCGCCCTCTCGACCGCGCAGGCCGCCCAGCTGCGCCGCGACAAACTCGGCATCGTGTTCCAAGCCCCGAACCTCATCGGCTCGCTCAAGGTGCGCGAGCAGCTCGAGGTCGTGGCCCGCATGGGTGCGAAGCCGCTCGCTGGCCTTTCGAAGGGCGAGTTGCGCGAGCGCATTAAGCACGCGCTCGACGAAGTCGGCATGCTCGACCGCGCCCACTTCATGCCCTCACAGCTCTCGGGTGGTCAGCGTCAGCGCGTCAATATCGCCCGCGCCATCGTCAACGACCCCCAGGTCATGCTCGTCGACGAGCCCACGAGCGCCCTCGACGAGGCCCGCTCCGACGAGATCATGTGCCTGCTGCGCGACCTCACGCACGAGCGCAAACTTGCCACGGTCGTCGTGACGCACGACCTCGGGCAGCTGCCGCGCTTCGACGCCCAGTACGAGATGCACGACGGGCGACTGTCCGCCGCTCGACGGATGTCGGTCACGGCGGCCGACGGGGCATAATGGGCTGAATGCGGCGTTTGTGGGCAGTCACCAAACCAATTCGCGGCCGAATGCTGCTCGGCCTCGTGGTGGCGTTGCTCGCAGCCGTGACCACCCTCGCCATGCCGCAGATTCTCGCGGCGTTCGTGAGCAACGTGCTTGGCGAGGATGCGTCGGTCACGACCGTGCTCGTGGCCGGCTCGGCGCTACTCGGCATCGGCATCCTCGACGCCGTGTTCATCTGGCTCCGCCGCGTCTTCACGGTCGACCCGGCGATGGGCGTCGAGTACCAGATGCGTCGCGGCTTCTTCTCCAAAGTGCAGCGGCTGCAGATGAGCTTCCATGACGCGTGGGAGTCGGGGCAGCTGCTGTCGCGCTCGATGAGCGACCACACGAGCATCCGCCGCTGGCTCGCGTTCGGCTCGATCATGCTCGTCAACGATGTGTTTATGCTCGTGGTCGGCATCGTGCTCATGTCGTTTGCGAGCGGCTGGCTCGCACTCATCTATCTCGCCGGGGCCCTGCCGCTCGTCATCATCCTCGCGAACTTCGGCACCCGGTTCCAGAAGATCTCGCGCCTCAGCCAAGACCAGGCGGGCGACCTCGCGACCAACGTCGAGCAGTCGGTGCACGGCATCCGCGTGCTCAAGGCCTTCGGCCGGGCCGAGGATGCGCTCGACGATTACTCCGGGTACGCCGGCCGGGTGCGCGCTACCGAGATTCGCCGCGGCCGCCTCGTCGCGAGCTTCGACTCGGTCATCGCGCTCTTGCCTGAGATCGCGCTCGGCGTCGCTCTGCTCGTCGGCCTGTTCCAGGTGGCCGACGGCACAACGACCGTGGCCGCACTGAGCGCGTTCTTCGCCACCGCGATGCTCATCACGATGCCGGTTGCGATGCTCGGCATGCAGATCAGCGACCTCATCTCGACCATCACCTCGCTGCAGCGCATCAATGAGGTGCACGACGAGCCGGCGACCATCACGACGCCGGCACACGCGACCGAGCCCGAGCTCGTGCGCGGCGAGGTCGTGTTCGACGACGTCACCTTCCGCTACCCGGATGCGGCCGAGGAAGACCTGCTGTTGCAGGACGCAAACCTGCGGGTGCGCCCGGGCGAGACGCTCGCGCTCGTCGGCATCACGGGCTCGGGTAAGTCGACGCTGCTGCAGCTCGTGCCGCGCCTCTACGACGTCACCGAGGGCAGCATCCGTATCGACGGTGTCGACGTGCGTGACTACGCACTCGACCGTCTGCGCCAGCTCACCTCGGTCGCGTTCGAGGACGCGACGCTGCTCTCGGGCAGCGTGCGCGAGAACGTGCTGCTCGGTGCGGCGGCCGGCATGAGCGAGGAGGAGCTCGACGAGCTCGCGCGCCTCGCCCTCGAGACCGCCGACGCACTGTTTGCCTACGAGCTGCCGGACGGCATCGAGACCCGCATCGGCGAGCAGGGCATGTCACTTTCGGGTGGGCAGCGCCAGCGCGTTGCTCTCGCCCGCGCGATCGCCGCGAAGCCAAAGGTGCTGCTGCTTGACGACCCGCTCTCGGCGCTCGACACGAGCACCGAGGAACGCGTCACGGCACGCCTGCGCGAGGTGCTCGCCGGCACGACCACGATCGTCGTCGCCCACCGCACCTCGACCGTCGCGCTTGCGGACCGGGTCGCGCTGCTCGACGGCGGCCGCGTCGTCGCCGTCGGCACGCACACCGAGCTGCTGCTCAACGACCCGCGCTACGGCTTCGTCATGGCCAATCTCTCGAGCTCGAGCTTCAACCTCACGGGCGCGCTCGACCTCGAACAGCTCCGGGAGGAGGAACGATGAGCAGCGACACCACCCAGGAAGACCTCGATGGCGGCCTCGCCGCCGACGCGCTGAGCGATAAGGACAAGCGCCGTCGCTCGCTTGGGCTCCTCCGCGGGCTCATCAAGCCGTACCGCTGGCAAGTCGCCTGGGTCGCGGTGCTCACGCTGCTTGTGCAGCTCGGCACCGTCATCGGTCCCGCGCTCATCGCGTACGGCATCGACACCGCGCTGCCGCGTCTCATCGCGGGCGATGCGGCCCTCGCGGTGGGCGTCGGCGTCGCCTACATCCTCACCGCGATCGCGCGGGCGCTCGCCACCTACTGGTACCTGCGCATCTCCACCTGGACCGGCCAGAACATCCTCTACAACCTGCGCCGCCGCATGTTCCGCCACACGCAGCGCCTCAGCCTCGGCTTCCACGAGCGCTACACCTCGGGCCGCGTCATCTCGCGACAGACGAACGACACCGAGTCGCTGCGCGAGCTGCTCGAGTTCGGCGTCGAGACCATCGTCGGCGCGCCCGTGCTCATGGTGCTCACCGTCATCACGATCCTCTGGATGGACTGGGTCACCGGCCTCATCATGCTGCTCATGCTCATCCCGGCGGTGTTCATGAGCCGCTGGTTTCAGAAGGCCTCGAGCCGCACCTACCGTGAGCAGCGCACGCACTCGGCGCGGCTCACGGTCGAGTTCGTCGAGACGATGGGCGGGATGCGCGCGGTGCAGGCGTTCCGCCGCGAGGCCGCGAACGACCGCCGCTATGGCGAGATCGCGAACGATTACCGCCGCTCGTCGCTCGCCGCCATCAAGATCTGGGGTATCTACCAGCCGAGCCTGCGCCTGCTCGGCAACGTGATCGTCGTCATCGTGCTCGTCGTGGGCGGCCTGCGCGTGCTCAGCGGCAACCTCGACGTCGGCATGCTGCTCGCGCTCGTGCTCTACTCGCGTCGCTTCTTCCAGCCGATCGACATGATCGCGAACTTCTACAACGTGCTGCAGTCGGCCGTGTCGGCGCTCGAAAAGATCTCGGCGCTGCTCGCCGAAGACCCCGAGATCCCCGAGCCCACCGAGCCAAAGCAGCTGCCCGCGTCGGGCGGCGGCGCGATCCGCTTCGAGGGCACGTCGTTTCGCTACACCGAGGATGGGCCGACGGTGCTGCATCCGCTCGACCTCAGCATCCCCGCCGGGCAGACCATCGCGCTCGTTGGGCAGACCGGCGCGGGCAAGTCGACCGTGGCGAAACTCATCTCGAGGTTCTATGACGCGAGCGAGGGCCGGGTGACGCTCGACGGCGTCGACCTGCGCGATCTTCGCGACGAAGACCTGCGCCGAGCGATGGTCATGGTGACGCAGGAGTCGTACCTGTTCGGCGGCTCGATCGCCGACAACATCGCGATCGGCAAGCCCGGCGCGACCCGCGACGAGATCGAGGCCGCGGCGAAGGCGATCGGCGCGCACGCGTTCATTGAGCGCATGCCGGACGGCTACGACACCGACGTGCACACGCGCGGCGGCCGTCTCTCGGCAGGGCAGCGACAGCTCGTCTCGTTTGCCCGTGCGTTCCTCGCCGACCCGCGCGTGCTCATCCTCGATGAGGCGACGAGCTCGCTTGATATCCCGAGCGAGCGGGCCGTGCAGAACGGCCTCGAGCAGCTGCTCGGCGACCGCACCGCGATCATGATCGCGCACCGGCTCGCGACCGTGATGATCGCCGATCGTGTGCTCGTCGTGCACGACGGCCGCATCGCCGAGGACGGTTCGCCGCGCGAGCTCATCGCGGCCGGCGGGCGCTTCGCGCAGCTGTACCGGGCCTGGCAAGAGTCGCTGTAGCACCCAGTAGTCTTGGGGCATGGCTGAAAGCACCAAGGTTGAGTTTTGGTTTGATCCGATTTGCCCGTGGGCATGGATGACGTCCCGTTGGATTCAGGAGGTCGAGCGCCTGCGCGACGACGTCGAGGTCGACTGGAACGTCATGTCGCTCGCGATCCTCAACGAGGGCAGCGACATGTCTGACGAGCACCGCAAGGCGCACGCGTTCTCGAAGCGCTCCTGCCTCGTCGCCGCCGGCGTCAAGGCCGAGCTCGGCAACGAGGCGATGGTGAAGTTCTATGACGCCATCGGCACCATCAACCACCCCGAGGGTCGCTCGGGCGAGGCGGGCACGCTCGAGGAGGCGGCTGAGAAGGCCGGCATCCCGGCCGAGATCCTCACCCGCGCCGACGCCGGCGAGTTCGACGAGGTGCTGCTCGCCTCGCACAACGGCGCGATTGACCGCGTCGGCGACGAGGTCGGCACGCCCGTCATCGCCGTCAACGGCGTCGCGTTCTTCGGCCCCGTGATTTCGCCGGCCCCGAAGGGTGACATGGCGCTGCAGCTGTTCGACGGCGTTGTTGCCGCGGCTGGCTACGAGGGGTTCTTCGAGATCAAGCGCTCGCGCACGCGCGGCCCGCAGTTCGACTAATGCGGGTCCACCTAGCGACCGACCACGCCGGCCTCGAGTTCTCGCAGCAGTTGCAGAAGCACCTGCGCGATGCAGGGCATGAGGTCGTCGATCACGGTCCCGAAGAGTACGACGCGGTCGACGACTACCCGTCGTTCTGCATCAACGCCGCCCAGGCGGTCGCGAACGACTGGGCGGCGGGCGAGTTCTCGCTCGGCGTCGTGTTCGGCGGCTCCGGCAACGGCGAGCAGATTGCGGCGAACAAGGTCGCTGGCGTGCGCGCAGCGCTCGTGTGGAGCGAAGCGACCGCAAAGCTTGCGCGCGAGCACAACAACGCGAACGTTATCTCGATCGGCGCCCGCCAGCACTCGCTCGAGGAGGCCGTTACGCTCGTCGACACGTTCCTCGCCGAGCCATTCCCCGGCGAAGAGCGCCACGTACGTCGCATCTCGCAGCTGCGCGAGTACGAGCAGACCGGCGCGATCGCGGGCAAGGAGGTGCTGGCGCCGACGAACCCCGACGTGCCGGCAGTTCTTCCCATGGCGGAGGCATAGGGGTGCCCGAGGGGCATTCCGTTCATCGCATCGCGCGCCAGTTCACGAAGCACTTCGTCGGGCGCATCTGCGAGGCCTCGAGCCCGCAGGGGCGCTTCGCCGAGGGCGCGTCGGTGCTGTCGGGGCGCGAGATGTTGCGCTGCTTCGCCGTCGGTAAGCAGATGTTCGCCGAGTTCGGCGATGACCCGGCGGCGCCCGACGCGGATGCGTCTGTCTGGCTGCGCGTGCACCTCGGCATCTACGGTGCCTGGGACTTCGCGGGCGACTTCTCGACGAAGCTCGGCCAGACTGGCGAGTACGGTCGCGGCACGCGCATCGAGGATGCGGATGCCGAGGACTCACTGTCGTCGATCGGTGCGCCGCGTCGCGCCCGCCTGCGCATGGCCGAACAGGAGAAGGAAACCGAGCTCGACCAGGGCTGGCCGCCCGAGCCGGTCGGTGCTGTGCGGCTGCGCCTGCTCACCGAGGATGTCGTGGCCGACCTGCGCGGTCCGACCGCCTGCGAGGTGCTCGACGCCGCCGGCGTGAACACCGTGCTCGACCGCCTCGGCCCCGACCCGCTCGTCGACGAGCTCGAGGTGGGGGAGCGCCGCTTTATCGAGCGCGCGAGCAAGCGGCGCGTGCCTATCGGGCAGCTGCTTATGGACCAGTCGGTCGTCGCGGGCATCGGCAATATCTATCGCGCCGAGATCCTGTTCCGCGCCCGGCTCAACCCCTACACGCCGGGCAATGCGGTGCCGCTCGACGTCCTGCACGGCATTTGGGATGACTGGGTCAAGCTGCTCAACGTCGGTGTCGAGGTTGGCCGCATGATGACGATCGACGGGCTCACCGGCGACGAATATCAGGCGGCGCTGCAGGATGTTCGGCATCGCCACTGGGTCTACGGTCGCGCGGGCGAGCCCTGCCGTCGCTGCGGCACCCCGATCTCGCTCGCCGAGATGCAGAACCGCAAGCTCTACTGGTGCCCGAGCTGCCAGGCCTGAGCTAGCGCAGGCTGCCGATGCTCGCCGCGAGCTTGCGGGCGTCGCGCATCCGCTTTTCGTAGGTCGCCGCGACGAACACGAGTACGACGCCCGCGGCCGCGAGCCACGCCCACCACGGCACCGCGATCGGCGGCAGGAACACCTGCCACATCACGACGATGTGGAGCACCGCCGCGACGATGCCGAGCAGCAGCGGCGCCTGGAGGCGCAGCAGGGCGCCGATGAGGATCGCAGCGACGATGAGCACCGTCGCGAGCCCGATGCGCCACCAGGTCGGCTGCGGCAGCTCGGCCGCGAGCGCGATGGCGAGCGACGCGATGATCGGCGCACCGAGCGCCGCCCAGCTGCGCAGCTTCGGGAACGCGCGCAGGGCGACGGCGCCGACGGTGGCGGCGGCGAGGCAGAGTGGCTGCAGCACCCAGGCGTCGCTCGCCGTGACGCCCTGAGTGACCGTGATCGCCGCGAACCAGACGCTCACCACGCCGAAGCCGATGCCGCCGAGCCGGAGGTCGAGGCGGCGGGCGAAGAACGAGACGCTGGCGAGCGTGGCTGCGACAGCCGCGCCGACGACGGCCGCGACGCCGGCTGCGACCGGATGCTCGAGCAGCGCCGGCACCGCGGCGATCGTGAAGGCCACGGGCACCGCCACGGCGTAGCCGGCCCGTTCCGCATCGCTGCTCGCACGCTCGGCGAGGCGTAGCAGCAGCCAGAGCCCAGCGACGAAGGCGGCGAGGATGACGCCGACCGGCACGCCGATCGCGAGTTCGTCGCTGCCCTCCCAGAGCCAGAGCACCGCCGCGATGGTCGCGACGGCCGTGCCCGCCCGGGCGACCGGACCCCAGCTCGTGCGGGGCCGGGGCAGCGTGATGCCGAATGCCGCCACCAGGCCCGAGACCGCGCTGAGCAGCAGGCCGAGCTTGATGACGTCGGTGTCGAGCGTGAGGCCGGTCGCGAACAGCGGCAGCAGCAGGGTGAGCAGATCGAGCGTCGGCGTCGCGTCGCGGTCACGGCGGCACCGCACCACGGCGAGGATCGCGACGGCGACTGCGGGCAGGCCCGCGGCGATCACGGTCCACCACAGGCTGAGCCCGGTGCCGGCGAGCGGCAGCGCCGTGAGCACGAGCCAGGCGGCGAGTGGCAGCAGCGGCCTGGCGCTCTTCAGAGTCGCGAGCGCGCCGAGGCCGATGAGCGAGGCGACGACGAGCGGCAGCTCGCTCGAGACGCCGACGGGTTCGGTGGCGATGAAGAACGCGTGCGCGCCGCCCGCGATGAGCGCGACAACGACCCAGACGAGCAGGTTGGTGCGCCGGAACATCGCGGTGAGCACGGCGACTGCCGCGGCCACACCGACGAGCGTGCCGACGAGGTCGACCGAGCGCGCGTTCGTGGCCGCGATGCCGATGGGCGCGATCGTCGTCGTGAGCAGCACCGCGGCCCAAACGCCAAGCAGCAGATTGCGGCGAAGCTCGGGGTCGATGCCGGGGGAGGTGCCGAGCACGCGGCTGATGGGCGCGAGCGAGACGAGCGGCACGACTAGCCCGAGAACGACGAAGAGAGTCGAGGCGAGACCGCCCGGGATGCTGCCGGTGCGCTCGATGGCGGCGAGCGGCTCGAGGCCGAGCGCGGCGAGACCGAGGGACGCCCCGAGGCCGCCGGGCGCCGCGAGCCCGAGCCGGGCCCACTCCCACACGCCGCGGGCGGGCAGCTGGATGGCCGCAACGATGGCGGCGGCACCGAGCGCGAACGCGAACCAGGCCGTGGGCGAGGTCTGCCAGTCGGCGAGCAGGGTGGCGGTCGCGAGCGAGAGCCCGAGCGACAGCGCAATCGTCGCCTGCGCGGGAGCGGCCGAGTAGCGCGACGCGCGCACCACGGCGACGGTGGCGACGATCGCGAGCGCGAGCAGGGTCGGCGCGGCAATCACGACGGCCAGCGCATCCGGCACCGCCCTAGCTACGAAGATCGGGCCAATCACGGCGAGGCTGCTCGCGCTGATCCAGGTCGCAGCGCGCGACCATCCGGGGTGAACCGCGTCGGGGCGAACTCGGGCGAGCAGCGGCGTCGCGCAGGCGATCGCGAACACGAACCAGGGCCAGAGCCGGTCCGGGTCGGCACGAATGAAGGCTGCGCCGAACGCGCTGATAACGCCTACTAGCCCAAAGGCCTCGGCCGGCACCGTGTTGACATGCCCGTTGGTCGCGCGCCGGATGAGCAGGGTGAGACCGAAGACGATGACGCCTATCAGCGCGTAGCCCCAGCCGAAGCGGAACTCGTCGGTGAGCGGCCGACCGAACGCGAACATGGCGGTGCCGACGAGCATCCACAGCGAGGTGAGTGCGATCGTGCCCTGGAAGCGCGGCGTCGGCTGCGGAGAACTGCCTCGGGCATCCCAGAGGATTGCCACGACGAGGCTCGCCACGACGAGCAGGAATAGCGCACCCAGGCACCAGAACATCCAGTCGCTGTCGCTGGTGATGTCGCTGGTGTCGAAGGTGAACAGCAGCATGCTGGTGTACGCGATCACGAAGCCGACGATGGCGACCAAGTGCGATTCACCCCGGGGCAGCTCAAGTCGAGCCCCTGCGGCGCCGACCACGAGCAGCATCGCGACGATCACCACGCCCGTGACCATGCGCACCATGAACCCAGCGCTCGCCACGACTTCGAGCTCGAGCGCGATCCCCGCGATGACGCTGCACCAGGAGATACCGGCCAGGATGATCGCGAAGATGGTGAGCGCGAGGCCCGGGGTTGCGGGGCGTAGCGTGCGCGCGACGAGCAGGATGCCCGCGACGCTCGCGAGCAGCACCGTCGGCAGCAACTCTCCGACGCCGACGAACAGCGTGATGAGCACGAGCGACGAGGCGAGCGCGGCGATTGAGGCGAACCGCAGCGTGACGGTGCGCTCGGGCGACATAAAGCGGGTCGCGACGAGTCCGGCGCAGGCCGCCGTGGTGATGACGCTGAGGCCGGCGCCGAGAGCTGCGCCGGGGAGCGCCGCGGCGGTCACCGTAGCGAGGGTGCCGGCAACAGGGGCGGCTATCGGCAGGAGATTCGGGAAGCCCTTGCCGAGCTGCGCGTCGACGCGCCCGAACAGCGGCACGGCGCTCACGATCAGGCCGAGGAGGCTCGCGAGCAGGAGCGCGAGGTGGGCCGGCGCATCCGCACCCCGGTCGGTGAAGACGATGCCGGCGTGCGCGAGCTGGAGGAGGATGACGAGGAGGGGAATGACGGCGAGGGCGGCCGCGCTGTATGAGCCGAACGCGGCGCTGCGACGCAGCGCGGGCTGCTTGCTCGCGATCACGCGCCACGCGAGCACGCCCGCGAACAGGAAGGGGAGCGCGAAGCCGAAGCCCACGACGACCGGGCCGTCGCCGATGCCGCTCGGATACTCGGGCAGGGCACGCACGATCGCGGCCCCGGTGCGAATGCCGATGCCGAGCAGCAGCACCGCGGCGAAGGCTGCCGCGAGGTCGGCGAAGGAGGCGAAGTTGCGCGCCTGCGGCTCGCGGGTCGCCCAGAGCACCATGAGCACGGCCGCGACTGCAGCGATCGCGAGCGCGAGGATCGCGACGAGGATGCCCGCATCTGGCTCGGGCGCGACGCCGAGCACCGTCGGCACCATGAGCAGGGAGGCGACGCCGAGCGAGAGCGAGATGCCCACAGGCAGCGGGTCGGTGTCGTTGCGTGCCTCGGCCGCGCGCTGCCAGGCGCGGGCGGCGCCCACGCTCGCGACGCTCGTCGTGGCCAGGCCGAGCGCCCAGCCGAGGTGGTCGTCGAGCGGGAGGTGGGCGAGCCAGGCCACGAGCAGTGTGATGGCCGGGAGCAAGGTGATCGACGCGAGTAGCTTGGGCGTCGCGAGCTTCGACCAGCGCCACCAGGCGCCGAAGATAGCTGTGAGCACGAGCAGCGCCATGCCCCAGTAGAGGGCCGGGTCGGCTTGGTCGAGCCCGAAGAGTTTCAGCGCCGGTATCGCCCACGCGTCGAGCGCGAGCAGCACGGCGCCGAGCACCGCGACGCCCTCCGCCGTCGCGCCGAGCTTGCGGCGCCGCAGCCAACTGGCGAGGCCGATGACGCCCGCCGTGATCGCGACCGTGATCGCCGCGCGCACCACGAGGTCGAACAGCACGAACGCCACCGTCACGAAGACGAGCGCGGCGACGGCGAGGAACCCGATGCCCGTGATGAGCATGGCGAGCTGCACGCCGGAGCGCTTTGGCGCAGAAGGCGCTGCTTGAGGCTGTTCCGGCAGCGGCGGTGCCGGTTGGTTGAGCCAGGCGCCGGCGATGGAGCCGTGTGGGTGCTGCTCCTGCGCCTGCTGGGGCAGCGCGGGCAGAGGCGGCATCTCGTTCACTGGGGCCGCGGCAGGTGCTTCGACAGGTTCCTCGACGGGCGCTGCCGCCACGAACTGCGCGTCCTGCTCCGCCCGAATCTCGGCGAGCAGGCGCCCCCGCCGCGTTATCAGCTCGGCACTCTGCGTCGAGAGCTTGAACACCTCGGCGAGCCGCGGGTTCGTGAGGTCGATGCCGCAGCTCACGCACTGCGGGGCGCCGTGCGTCGGCGTGAAGCAATAGGGGCACGTCGTCGTCGACCGAAGATCCTGCGGGCTTTCCGGAAACCGCGGTGCGTGGGTGCCATTGCCCGAGTCCATAGCCGCTCCTTGAAGTCCCGTCCTCTTCGCAGATTAGGCGAACGTGGATCACGGGTCGCCGGTTTATCCACAAAGGACACCTTCAGGACGACAACGAGTAGCCGAAAGCTGACGCAAGGTATGCGGCGCGCGGGATTCAGCAGTTTTCCGCTAGACTTGCTAAGTCGTATTGCACGACGCGGGGATGTAGCTCAATGGTAGAGCCCCAGTCTTCCAAACTGGTCACGCGGGTTCGATTCCCGTCATCCCCTCCATCCGCAGCTTCGCTGCGTCTGTCGGGTCTTCGGGAATCTTCAGAACCCGGGAACCGGCTTCGCCGGCGCCCGCCGCGCGACGCGATGCGTCGCTTGATCGGCGTGCGGGGTTCGATTCCCGTCATCCCCTCCATCCGCAGCTTCGCTGCGTCTGTCGGGTCTTCGGGAATCTTCAGAACCCGGGAACCGGCTTCGCCGGCGCCCGCCGCGCGACGCGATGCGTCGCTT
>NZ_JASCYH010000016.1:0-51637 GCF_030011715.1 Gulosibacter sediminis
CACCGCCTTGCCGCGCGCGGCGGGTGAGCCCCGCGCCGATCATCGGCGGGCTCGCGCTGCAGGGCGACGTGCGCGAGCACGCCCGGATGCTCGAGCAGCTCGGCGTGCGGGTGCGGCTCGTGCGCACCCCGGCCGAGCTCGCCGAGGTCGACGCGCTTGTGCTGCCGGGCGGCGAGTCGAGCACGATCGACAAGCTCTCGCGCATCTTCGAGGTGACCGAACCGATTCGCGCGCGCATCGCCAAGGGGATGCCCGTGCTCGGCACCTGCGCGGGCCTGATTCTGCTCGCCGACCGCATCACCGACGCGGCCCCGGGGCAGCAGACGTTCGGTGGCCTCGACGTCACCGTGCAGCGCAACGCCTTTGGCTCGCAGCTCGACTCGTTCGAGGCCGAGGTCGCGTCGCCGATCGAGGGGGAAGAACCGGCGACGGTCGCCTTTATTCGCGCGCCCATCGTCGTCGAGGTCGGCGAGCGGGCCGAGGCACTTGCTAGCGTTACGGGCGACCGGGTCGTCGCGGTGCGGCAGGACAATCTGCTTGGCATCTCGTTCCACCCCGAGGTGACCGGCGATACGAGCTGGCACCGCCACTTCCTCGAACTCGTCGAGGAGGCCCGCTAACCGACCCCGAGGAGCCGCGCGTGACGCCGACGATCGATACCACGTTTACCCAGATTCGTGAGCTCGTAAGCACGTCACCCACCGCGTTCCACGCTGCCGAGGAGGTGGCCCGGCAGCTGACGCTGGCCGGTTTCACCCGGCTCGAGGAAACCGACGAGTGGCACCTCGCGGCGGGCGGCTACGTCGTCGTCCGCGACGGCGCCGTCACCGCCTGGGTGCTTCCCGAGCACGGTGCGGCCGCCGCGCCAGTGCATCTCGTCGGCGCGCACACCGACTCGCCCGGCTTCCGGCTCAAGCCAAGCCCCGCATCCGCCCGCGAGGGCTGGCAGACGGTCGGCGTTGAGGTTTATGGTGGCCCGCTGCTCAACTCGTGGCTCGACCGCGACCTCCGCGTCGGGGCGCGGCTCGCCCTCGCCGACGGCAGCACCGTGCTCGCCCATACGGCCGACGGGGTCGCGCGCATCCCGCAGCTCGCGGTGCACCTCGACCGCGGCGTCAACGCCGACGGCGTCAAGCTCGATCGCCAGCAGCACACCCGGCCCATCGTCGGCCTCGACACCGCCGGCCAGCTCGTCGATGCGCTCGCCGCATCGGCCTCGGTCGACCCCGCCGCGGTCGTCGCGCTCGACGGCTTTGTGGTCGACGCGCAGGCGCCCGCGCGCATCGGCCTCGAGTCGAACCTGCTCGCGTCGGGCCGACTCGACAACCTTGTCAGCGTGCACGCCGGGCTGCGCGCGCTCATGTCGGCGACGAACCCCCAGGGCGCAATCCCGATGCTCGCCGCGTTCGACCACGAAGAGGTCGGTTCGGCCTCGCGCACGGGCGCGGCCGGGCCGTTCCTCGAGGACGTGCTCGCGCGCATCCGCGCCGGGCTCGGCGCGGAGGTCGAGACCGTGAAGCGCGCCAACGCCGCGAGCTGGAGCATCTCGAGTGATGTCGGCCACGCCGTGCACCCGAACTACCCGAGCCATCACGGCGACGAGGTGCGCCCCCACGCCGGCCGTGGGCCGATCCTCAAGATCAACGCCGACCAGCGGTACACGACGGACGCGGCGGGCGAGGCACTCTGGCACGGTCTGTCGACGCGCGCCGGGGTGCCGGTGCAGCGATTCGTCTCGCGCAACTCGATTCCTTCGGGGTCGACCATCGGCCCGATCTCGGCCACCCGGCTCGGCTTCCGCACCGTCGACGTCGGCATCCCGATCCTGTCGATGCACTCGGCACGCGAGCTCGCCTCGCTCGAGGATGTGCTCGGCCTTGAGCGTGTCCTGCGCGAGTTCTTGGGCCAGTCGTAAGCGGAGGGCGGGCTCGGCCCGCTAAAATGAAGCGTTCAGCAAGCGCAATCGATTCAGGGGGAACCAATGTCGGGTCACTCCAAGTGGGCAACTACCAAGCACAAGAAGGCCGTTATCGACGCCAAGCGCGCGAAGGCCTTCGCTAAGTACATCAAGGTGATCGAGGTTGCCGCGCGTACTGGCGGCCCCGACCCCGACGGCAACCCCGCGCTCGCCGATGCGATTCAGCGCGCCAAGAAGATCTCGGTGCCGAACGACAACATCGACCGTGCCGTCAAGCGCGGCGGCGGCCTTACCGGTGAAGTCGTCTCGTACGACAGCATCATGTACGAGGCCTACGCTCAGGGCGGCGTCGCAATGCTCATCGAGTGTCTGACCGACAACCGCAACCGTGCGGCCGCCGAAACGCGCCTCGCCGTGACGCGGTCGGGCGGCACCATGGCCGACCCGGGCTCGGTCGCGTTCAACTTCGAGCGCAAGGGCGTCATCGAGGTCGCAAAGCGCTCCGGCGAGCCGAGCGAAGACGACATCCTGCTCGCCGGCCTCGACGCCGGCCTTGAAGAGGTCATCGACCACGGCGAGGCGTTTGAACTGCGCACCGAGGCCACCGACCTCGTCGCCGTCCGCACCGCGCTGCAGGAGGCCGGCATCGACTACGAGTCGGCCGAGGCGGAATTTGTCGCGAACGTGCTCGTGCCGGTCGACCTCGAGACCGCGAAGAAGGTGCTCGGCGTGATTGACGCGGTCGAAGACCTCGACGACGTGCAGAACGTCTACACGAACATGGAGATCCCGAGCGACGTGCAGGAGCAGCTCGACGCTGAATAGCGGCGAGCGATCCCGCGTGGCCCAACGCATCCTCGGCATCGATCCCGGTCTCACCCGTTGTGGGGCCGGGATCGTCGACGTTGGCCAGGCGCGTCGGGTCGACCTCGTGCACGTCGAGGTCATCCGCACGCCCACCGACGCCGAGCTCCAGCCGCGGCTCGGGCTCATCGGAGTCGCGGTCGAGCGGCTACTCGACGAGTATCGTCCCGACGCGGTGTCGATCGAGCGCGTCTTCGCCGAGCAACGCAACCTCAACACCGTCATGGGCGTTGCACAGGTGACCGGCATCGTGATCCGCGAGGCGCACCGCCGTGGCATCGACGCCGAACTGCACACCCCATCCGAAGTCAAGGCGGCCGTGTCGGGCTACGGCAACGCCGACAAGGTCCAGGTGCAGCGCATGGTGCAGCGCATCCTGCGCCTGGATGCGCCGCCGAAGCCCGCCGATGCCGCCGACGCCCTCGCGCTCGCCATCTGCGCCGCGTGGCAGTCACCGCTCGCCCGCGTGCGCCCAGAGCAGCGCAGCCACGGCTCCGGGCTCGGGCAGGTAAAGCCCGTCAGTGGCGCCACGCCGGCGCAGGAAGCTTGGCTCGCCGCCGAGCGTTCCGCGAATTCGGGTCGCCGACGCCTACGCTGAATTAGTGATTTCTCAGCTCACCGGAACGGTGTCCTACGTCGGCGCCACGCGCGCCATCATCACGGTCGGTGGCGTCGGATTCGATGTGCTCGTCACCGCGACGCACGCGCTCGAGCTGCGCGTCGGCGCCGAGCTCACGCTGACCTGCACGCTCATCGTGCGTGAGGACTCGCTGACGCTCTACGGTTTCCGGGATGCGCGCGAGCGCGAAGTTTTCGGGTTGCTCACGTCGGTCACGGGCGTCGGCCCGAAGTCGGCAATGGGCGTGCTCGCGCAGCTGCGACCCGACGAACTCGCGACGGCGGTCGAGAACGAAGACCTCGCGGTCTTCAAGAAGGTCTCGGGCGTCGGCCCGAAGACGGCAAAGCTCATCACGGTGCAGCTCAAGGGCAAGCTCGTGGGTGTCACCGTTTCGGGGACCACCGGGGGAGCCACGGTCTCCGGTTCGACCCGCGACGACGTGGTTGAGGCACTCGTCGGACTCGGCACGCCACAGAAACAGGCGCAGGAGGCCGTCGAGCGTGCGAGCGAGGGCGCCGCCGGGGTCGACGTGCCCATGCTGCTTCGCGCCGCGCTACGAGAGCTCGGCGGTGCGCGATGACCCAGAGCCCGCTCGACGCGCAACGGAACGACGGCGAACTCGAGTTTGAGTCGACGCTGCGTCCGCGGCTGCTCGACGAATTTATCGGCCAGGAGAAGGTGCGCGAGCAGCTGCACCTGCTGCTGCGGGCCGCGGAGCTGCAGCACCGCACGCCAGATCACATCCTGCTTGCGGGCCCGCCCGGACTCGGCAAGACGACCCTCGCGATGATCGTGGGCCAAGAGACAGGGCAGGCGCTGCGACTCACCTCGGGGCCGGCGCTGCAGAACGCGGGCGACCTCGCGGCTGTGCTCTCGAGCATGGTGCCGGGCGAGGTGCTGTTCATCGACGAGATTCACCGCATGGCCCGCACTGCCGAGGAAATGCTCTATCTCGCGATGGAGGACTTTCGCATCGACATCATGGTCGGCAAGGGCGCTGGGGCACAGTCGGTGCCGCTCGAGCTCGCGCCGTTCACCGTGGTCGGCGCGACCACCCGATCGGGTTTGCTGCCCGCGCCGCTGCGCGACCGCTTTGGCTTCACGGCGCACCTCGAGTTCTACGCCGACAACGAGCTCGAGCGAGTGCTGACGCGCACCGCGCGGCTGCTCGACCTCGACGCGCGGCCGGGCGCGCTCGACGTGCTCGCGTCGCGCTCGCGCGGCACGCCTCGTATCGCGAACCGGCTGCTGCGTCGCGTGCGCGACTACGCGCTTGTGCACGACCGCCCGATGGACGACGTTGCAGTGAGCGAGGCCCTCGCCCTCTACGACGTCGACAGTCTCGGCCTCGACCGACTCGACCGGGCGGTGCTTGACACGCTTATCCGGCGCTTCGAGGGCGGGCCGGTCGGTGTGCGCACGCTCGCCGTCACGGTGGGCGAGGAAGCCGATACCGTTGAGGCCGTGGTCGAGCCGTTCCTTGTCCGCGCAGGGCTCATTGCGAGAACCCAGCGGGGCCGCATCGCGACACCTGCCGCCTACGACCACCTGGGCGTACGGCCTGGTGCCCTATAATCGTCACGTTTGTCGAGCATTCGGCTCGCTGCGCGATCCGCACCCCACACGAATATTTCTGGAGTCACTTTATGGAACCCATGCTCGTCCTTCCCCTGCTGCTGCTCGTCGTCATGATGGTCTTCATGTGGCGGAGCAACAAGAAGCGGCAGGCGCAGCAGCAGGAGATGCGTCAGCAGCTCGTGCCCGGCACCGAGGTCATGACCCAGGCCGGTATTTACGGCACCATCGTCGACATGGACGAAGCCAACAACGTCGTCACCATTGAGAGCGGCCCGGGCACCCAGTTGCGCGTGCACTCGGCGACCATCGTCAACGTCGTGACGCCGACCGTGCCGGACGACGCCTCGTCGCTGACCGGTGAGGAGTCGGCCGACGACTTCAGCGAGCAGCTGGACGCAGAGACTGTCTCGCCCACCGACGCCGACACCTCGCTCGAGGCCGACTCGCGCTACGACGTCGACCCGGAGTCGACCGACGACGACGCTGCCGACGACGGCCGTTCGAAGCTCTAACCACGAAATTCAGCGCCGCGTCCGCGGCGTGAAAGGCACGATTCTTGGCAACCTCGAAACGATCCTCGCAGGCGGTGCGGGGAGCCAAATCCACGCTGCTCTGGTTCGGCATCATTCTCATCGTGCTCGGCGGCCTGAACTGGGCCTCTGTCGCGTTCCAGAATGGGCAGTGGACCCCGAAGCTCGCCCTCGACCTTGAAGGCGGCACCCAGGTGGTGCTCGCGGCGCAGCTCCAGGAGGGTGCTGCCGCGCCCTCGGGCGACCAGATGGCGCAGGCCGCGTCGATAATCCGACAGCGCGTGGATGCCTCGGGCATCTCCGAGGCCGAGGTGACGACGCAGGGCGGCACGAATATCGTCGTGTCCGTTCCCGGTGAGCTCGACGCCGAGACCCAGAACCGGATCGAGTCGAGCGCCAAGCTCGAGTTCCGGCCCGTGCTCTACACCGACTCGGCCTCGAACGTGCAGGTCGTCAAGCCCGAAGACTTCGGTATGGAGAGCTTCAACGCGACGCCGACCATCGAACCGACCGATGGCTCTGACGTCGCCCAGCTCACCGACCAGCTCTTCGCCGACTTCCTCGCGTTCGACTGCGCCGACGTCATGAACGAGTCCGCGGCCGCCGACCCCGAGCAACCGATGATCGCCTGCGACGAGAGTGGCACCGAGAAGTTCGTGCTCGGGCCCGTCGAGATCTCGGGCGAGCACATCAGCGACGCCACCTCGAGCATGGTCACGAACCAGCAGGGCGTCGCGACCGGCCAGTGGGGCGTCAACCTGCAGTTCGACGCGACCGGCACTGCCGAGTTCCGTGCGGTGACCGAGCGCCTTGTCGCGATCGGCTCCACCGTCGACGCGACGACCGGCACGGCCGACACCACGCGTTCGCGCTTCGCAGTGACGCTCGACGGCAACGTCATCGTTGCGCCGACGGCCAACGCGGTGATTACCGACGGCAAGGCACAGATCACCGGTAGCTTCACCGAGCAGTCGGCAAAGGACCTCGCCGACCAGCTCAAGTTCGGCGCGCTGCCGTTCAGCTTCCAGACCCAATCCACCCAGACCATCTCGGCGACGCTCGGCACCTGGCAGCTCCAGGCCGGTCTCATCGCCGGCGCGATCGGTCTGCTGCTCGTGCTGCTCTACTCGCTGCTGCAGTACCGTCTGCTCGGCCTCGTGACGATGGCTTCGCTCGTGTCGCTCGCGGTCGTGTCGTACCTCGTCGTCACGCTGCTGTCGAACCAGGAGGGCTACCGCCTGTCGCTCGCCGGCGTCGCAGGGCTGATCATCGCGATTGGTATTACTGCCGACTCGTTCATTGTCTACTTCGAGCGAATCAAGGATGAACTGCGTGAGGGCCGCTCGCTGCCGTCGTCGGTCGAGCGAGGTTGGTCGCGCGCGATCCGCACGATCCTCGCCTCGGATGCGGTGAACCTGCTCGTCGCCATCGTGCTGTTCTTCGTCGCGGTCGGCAACGTGCGCGGCTTCGCCATCACGCTCGGCATCACCACGCTCATCGACCTCTTCGTCGTGACGATGTTCACGCATCCGCTCATGCGCCTGCTCGCGACCACGAAGTTCTTCGGCGGCGGGCACCCCGCGTCGGGGCTCGACCCGCGCGCCCTGGGGGCCGCCTACCGCGGCCGGGGCGAGTTCCGCCGCTCGGCACAGGTAAAGAAGACGAAGGTTCAGACCTCCGCGAAGGAGGCCGAGCGCCGCCAGTCGCTGGCGGAGCGCAAGGCCGCTGAGGCCGCAGCGAAGGGGGAGAAGTAATGAAGCGCTTCACGCAGTGGGGTAACGACCTCTACACCGGCGAGACCTCGATTGGCTTTGTCCGCCGCCGCAACACCTGGTTCATCATCGGGATCGTGCTGATCTGCCTTTCGGTGGCATCGCCGTTCCTGCGGGGTGGCTTCAACTTCGGCATCGAGTTCACCGGGGGCTCCGAGTTTCAGGTCAGCGCGCCGACGACCCAAGACCAGACGCTCGCGACCGAAGACGCTGCCGCCTACAGCGAGACGCCCGCGCGTGTGCAGCTGCTCGGCGACGGCTCGATCCGCGTGCAGACCGACACGCTGACGCAAGAAGAGAACAACGCGCTGCGCGCCGACCTGGCTGAGTCGTACGGCACCACCGTCGAGCATGTCGCCGTGTCGACGATCGGCCCGTCGTGGGGTGCCGACATCACGCGACAGATGGTCATCGGCATCATCGTGTTCCTTGTACTCGCGGCCGCCCTCATGTCGTTCTACTTCCGCACCTGGAAGATGGCTGTGGCCGCGATCCTCGCGCTGTTCCACGACCTCATCGTGACGGCGGGGGTGTACGCGCTCACCGGGGTGGAGATCACGCCGGCGGCGGTCATCGGCTTCCTGACGATCCTCGGCTATTCGCTCTACGACACCGTCGTGGTGTTCGACAAGGTACGCGAGAACACGAAGAACTACGGTCCGGGCAGCGCCCGCACGTTCGCAGAATCGGTGAACCTCGCGATCAACCAGACCCTCGTGCGTTCAATCAACACCTCGGTCGTCGCGCTCCTGCCCGTCATGGCGATTCTCTTCATCGGTGCGTTTGTCATGGGCGCCGGTACGCTTCGCGACATTTCGCTCGCGCTGTTCATCGGCATCCTCGTCGGCGCGCTCTCGACGATCTTCCTCGCGGGCCCGCTTTACTCGGCCCTGCGTGCGCGTGAGCCCAAGATCCGCGAGACCGACGCCGAGATTCGCCGCCGACGCGACGCGGGCATCGAGCCCGACGCGGAGCCCGAGCATGAGGACGACGACGCCGACGGCGAACCGGCCCGCCCCGAGCGCGAGAACGACGGCGCTCAGGTATAAACTCGCAATTCTAGGTACCTCGCGGTGGCGGGGTGGTGAGGAAAGGCGGGCGGGATGAGCGAAGCGAGTTCGCTGTCGATGCGTCGGCTCGTGCCGCGGATCTTTACGAAGTCGGCGTCAGCGCCCGCGATTGAGCGGCTCGTGCGCGTCCTGCGGGGCCACGACTCGCGAGCCGATATCGGCCTCGTGCAACGTGCCTATGAGGTCGCCGTTCGCTCTCACGAGGGGCAGTTCCGCCGCAGCGGCGAGCCCTACATCACCCACCCCATCGCCGTCGCCGAGATCCTCGCGGGGCTCGGCATCGGCCCCGTCACGATCGCCGCTGCCCTCCTCCACGACACGGTGGAGGACACCGACTACTCGCTCGATCAGCTCCGCGAGGAGTTCGGTGACGAGATCGCGATGCTCGTCGACGGCGTCACGAAGCTCGACAAAGTCACCTATGGCGACGCTGCGCAGGCGGAGACGGTCCGCAAGATGATCGTCGCGATGTCGAAAGACATCCGTGTGCTCGTCATCAAGCTCGCCGACCGGCTCCACAATGCCCGCACGTGGGGCTTCATGCCGCCCGAGAAGGCACAGAAGAAGGCCACCGAGACCCTCGAGATCTACGCGCCCCTCGCGCATCGCATGGGTATTCAGGCGATGAAGAACGAGCTCGAGGAACTCTCGTTCGCGGTGCTGCACCCCAAGATCTACTCCGAGATCGAACACCTCGTGAAGGATCGCCAGCCGCAACGGCAGCGCTACCTCGACCGAGTGATGAAAGAGGTCCGCGGCGACTTGCGCGATATGCGGGTGCGTGGCCAGGTGAACGGGCGCCCGAAGGAGCTCTACTCGATTTACCAGAAGATGGTGGTGCGCGGCCGCGACTTTGACGAGATCTATGACCTCGTGGCGATCCGCATCATCGTCGACACGGTGCGCGACTGCTACGCCGTGCTCGGCGCGATCCACGCCCGCTGGACCCCGATGCCTGGCCGGTTTAAGGACTACATCGCGACGCCCAAGTTCAACCTCTACCAGTCGCTCCACACGACCGTGATCGGGCCCGACGGCAAGGCCGTCGAGATCCAGATTCGCACCCACGAGATGCACCAGCGCGCCGAATTCGGTGTTGCCGCGCACTGGCTCTACAAGCAGAACATGCAGAACGGCCAGTCGGCGCGAGGCTCGGGTGTGACGAGCGAGATGGCCTGGCTCGAGCGCATCAACGATTGGCAGCAAGAGACGAGCGACTCCGACGAGTTCCTCGACTCACTCCGCTTCGAGATCGGGGCGAAGGAGGTCTACGTATTCACGCCGCAGGGCAAGGTCATCGGCCTGCCGCAGTCGGCGACGCCGGTCGACTTCGCATACGCGATTCACACCGATGTCGGGCACCGCACGATGGGCGCGAAAGTTAATGGCCGACTCGTGCCGCTCGAGACGAAGCTGCAGAACGGCGACACTGTCGAAATCTTCACTTCGAAGAACCCGGATGCGGGGCCCAAGCAGGACTGGCTCGCGTTCGTCGCGTCGCCGCGGGCCCGAAACAAGATCCGCCAGTGGTTCTCGAAGGAGCGCCGCGACGAGGCGATCGAGCTCGGCAAGGAGCAGGTCGCCAAGGAGATGCGCAAGGTCAACATGCCGATGACCCGCGACATCGTGCAGGAAGCCTTCGAAACCGTGTCCTCGACGCTGCGCTACGTCGACGTCTCGGGGCTCTATGCAGCCGTGGGCGAGGGCCATGTGTCGGCGAAGTCGGTCATCGAGAAGATCCAAAACGAGCTCAGCGCCGACCAGGACGTCGATGAGGAACTCAGCGACCTCCACATCACGGGCAGCCCGATCAACCAGCCGGCCGTGAGCGACTCCGGCGTGCTCGTGCGCGGCTCACCCGACATCCTCGTCAAGGTCGCGAAGTGCTGCACGCCCGTTCCCGGGGACGAAATTGTCGGCTTCATCACGCGTGGCCAGGGGGTCTCGGTGCACCGCACTGACTGCCGCAACGTTACCTCGCTCGAGCTGCAGCCCGAGCGCATGATCGACGTCGAGTGGGCCGCGAGCTCCAAGGCCGTGTTCCTCGTGAACATCCAAGTCGAGGCGCTCGACCGAGGCGGGCTACTCAGCGACATCAGCCGCGTGCTGTCGGAGCATCACGTGAACATCCTCTCGGCGACGGTGCACACCTCGCGCGACCGGCTGGCGATCTCGAAGTTCTCATTCCAGATGGGCGACACGACGCACCTCGACCGGCTGCTCGGGGCGGTGCGGCACATCGATGGCATCTACGACGTCTATCGCGTGCACACCGGGTAGTCCGGCGATCAGCGCGAGCGCGTCGGCGAACTGGCCGGCTTCGAGGGCGTCGAGGATTGTGCGCCGTGGGCTCGTGATGGTGAGTTGCGCGAGTCGGCGCACCTCGTGCGGCGCGTAGCTGCCGAAGCGAGGCACGACGCCGGGTAAATCAAGGGTTGAGCGCCAACTGCGCCGCGTCACCTCGACGGTGTCGGGCGCACCGCCCCCGAGGTAAACCCAACGCGCGGCCGCGCCGCTGACGACGCGGCCGTCGTGGCGCACCGGCCAGAGGCTTCGGGCTCGGTCGCGGAGCGTCGGGCGTTCGTCGAGCGCGAGATAGAACTCGAAGCCAGGGATGCCGTGGCGAGCGATTTCGCCCTCGCGCCACATCAGCTGTAGCTCGGTCGGGGTGAAGTCGTCGAGTTCGGCGGGGGAGATGGAATCCATGCCCGCATCTTGCCGGAAAGACAGCTGTGCCGGGCCGTGTTGTCCACAGCCCGGCACAAGCCTCTAACGGGAGTCTCAGCCCTCGATGGCGCGCAGCCACGCCTGGCGGGCGGCCAGCGCCTCCTCGGCGTCCTTGAGGCGCTTCGGGTTGCCCGACTCCTTCGCGGCTACCACGTCGGCCTCGAGCTTCGCGATTGCGTCGTGGAGCTGCGAGGTCATGCCCGACTGGCGGGCCTGCTTCTCGGGGTTCGAGTTGGCCCAGTGGTCGTCATCCAGCTTGCGCACGTGCGACTCGATGCGGCGCAGTTGATCCTCGACGTCGCGGAAGCGGTCACGCGGCACGCGGCCAACCGCATCCCAGCGGTCCTGCACCTGGTTCAGACGCTCGCGTGCCTGGCGGCGGTCGGTGATGTCAAGAATCGGCTTGGCGTCGTCGAGGATCGCGAGCTTGAGCGTCAGGTTCTCCTGGTACTCGGCGTCGTCCTGGGCGTCGACCTCGGCCTTGGCCTGGTAGAGCACGTCGCCCGCGGCCTTGAACTTCGCCCACAGGGCGTCGTCGTGCTTGCGGCCAGCACGGCCGACGGTCTTCCACTCGTCGAGCAGCCGGCGGTACTCCGGCACGCCGTCGGCGCCCTTCGGTGCGAGGGCGTCGGCTCGGGCGATGATGTCCTGCTTCGCGTCGCGGGCCGAGCGGTGCTCGCTGTCGAGGTGTGCGAAGAACTTGCGACGCTCGGTGTCGAGGGTCGTGCGGGCGACCCGGAAACGCTTCCAGAGGGCGTTCGCGTCGGCCTTCGGCAGGCGCGGGCCGGTCTTCTGGTGGTCCTGCCATTTCGCGAAGAGCTCCTCGACCTTGGCCGAGGTCTGCTTCCACTGAATCGAGCTCGGGTCCTGCGCAGCGAGCGTCTCGGCCTCAACGACGATCGACTCGCGGTACGTCATCGCCTCGCTGACGGCCTCGCGGTGCTCCTCCTGCTGCTTCTCGCCGAGTTCGGCGACCTCGCCGCCGAGCGCGTCGAGGCGGGTGCGTAGCGCGGCGAAGTCGCCGACGGCGCTTGCGCCCTCGAGCTGACCACGCAGGGCCTTCACCGAGCGGGCGATGTCATTCGGGTTGGCGCCGGCCTTAGAGCGCTGCTCAAGCAGCGACACCTGCGCGGCGAGGTCGTCGAACTTGCGCACGAAGTAGTCGAGTGCTTCCTGCGGGGTGCCGTCGGGGTACTGACCCACCTGGCGTTCCTGTCCGTCCTCGGTTACGAAAACCGTCCCGTCGGCTTCAACTCGGCCAAATGGGTGTTCGGGCAGTCCAGTCATGTTGGGGAATTCCTTGATCGTCATCGATGGAATGGAGACTCAGCAGAGTCTTGGCGGTACCGCAATGGTATTGCATGGTGGTGGGCGGGCTTGACCCCGGTTCGTTGGCTATTCGACGGTGATGTCGGTGATGACGGCGGGCGCGAGGGGCGTGCCATCGCCGGTGGAGCCGCTCGAGGGGTCGACGCCCTCATCGACGATCTGCGCCTGCAGTTCGTCGAGTCCGCTCGTGACCTGGCCGATCACCGAGTAGCCGGGTGCGGGCAGCTCGGTGTCTTCGTACACGATGAAGAACTGCGAACCCATCGAGTCCTCAGCCTGGCTGCGCGCCATCGCGAGGGTGCCAGCGGGGTAGACCCCGTCCTCGGGCACGTTCTCGAGCGGACCGAACTCATAGCCCGGGCCCCCGGTGCCCGTGCCGGTCGGGTCGCCGCACTGGAGCACGTAGAGGCCCTCGGTCGTGAGACGGTGGCACGAGGTCTCGTCGAAGTAGTCCTTCTGCGCGAGGTCGAGGAGGTTCGCCGTCGCCTGCGGCGCGTTGACGCCGTCGAGGGTGATGCCGAGCTCGAAGGCGCCGTCGTTAAAGTCGATCGTGCCGGTCCACTCGCGGTCCTCGGCGATCGAGGGGTCGGGCACCGCGGCAGCCGACGTCGCGGTCTCGCCCGGTGCGGTCGACTCGGCGGCCGGAGCGGCAGCGAAGCCGCCGGTCGTGGTGAACGCGACTTGCCCACCGACTGCGACGAGGGCGGCGACGACCAGGGCGATGATGCCCTTGCGGTTGTCGGTGCGGCGGCGGTCAGTCTGCACGTCGTGCACGACAACTCGTGCCTCGTGCTCGCGCTGACGGCGACGCATTTCCTTCGCGTTCTCTGCCACGGTTCTCCTTCGGCTGGGCATTCGACCCATGCAGCTTACTAACATTAGTGACGATGACTGGTCAGGTGACGCTTGGAAGCGACGGTGTCGCGCCGCTTGCTGCGCGCATGCGGCCGCGGGATCTCGATGAGGTAGTGGGGCAAGAGCACCTGCTGCGGCCGGGGTCGCCGCTGCGGCGGCTCGCGAGCGCCGAGGCGGCGGACAACGCTGGCACCTCGGTGATTCTTTGGGGACCGCCCGGCACCGGCAAGACGACGATCGCGCAGGCGCTGGCCAACAGCGGCGGGCGGCGGTTCGTGCAGCTCTCCGCGATCTCGGCGGGAGTGAAGGACGTTCGGGCCGTCATGGACGAGGCCCTGCGTCAGCGCGACTTCTACGACGAAGGCACTGTGCTCTTCCTCGATGAGATCCACCGCTTTACTAAGGCACAGCAGGATGCGCTGCTGCCGGGGGTCGAGCAGGGCTGGGTCACGCTCGTGGCCGCGACGACCGAAAACCCGTCGTTCTCAGTGATCTCGCCGCTGCTCTCCCGCTCGCTGCTGCTCACGCTGCGCTCGCTCGACGATGCCGATCTGGCCGGGCTGCTTGATCGCGCCGTGAGCGACAAGCGCGGGCTCGACGGCGCCGTCGGCCTCGACGAGGATGCTCGGGCTGCGATCGTGCGCATGGCGAGCGGGGATGCGCGGCGCGCGCTGACGACGCTGGAAGCCGCAGCCGCCGGGGCACAGGCGTCCGAGCATCCGACCATCACTGCCGAGGATGTCGAGAGCGCGAGCGACCAGGCACTGCTGCGGTACGACCGGCAAGGCGACGAGCACTACGACGTCATCTCGGCGTTCATCAAGTCGATTCGCGGCTCCGACCCCGACGCGGCCCTGCACTACCTCGCGCGCATGATCGTCGCGGGGGAGGACCCCCGCTTTATCGCGCGGCGCCTGATGATCTCGGCCTCGGAGGACATCGGCATGGCCGACCCGCAGGCCATGGTGATCGCGGAGTCGGTGGCGAGCACCGTCGCGCTCATCGGTATGCCAGAGGGGCAGATTCCGCTCGCGAACGCGACCGTCTATCTGGCGACCGCGCCAAAGTCGAACGCCTCGTACACCGGCATCGGCGCCGCGATCGCCGACGTGAAGGCAGGCAACGCGGGGCGCGTGCCGATGCACCTGCGCGATGCCCACTACCCGGGCGCGAAGCGGCTCGGCCACGGTAAGGGCTACGCGTATCCGCACGATGACCCAATCGGCGTCGTCGAACAGCAATACCTGCCCGACACCCTGCGGGATCGCGTCTACTATTCGCCGACCGAGCACGGCTGGGAGCGGGAAATCACGCAGCGGCTCGATAAACTGCGCCGCATCACCCGCGGGGACGCGGGCTAAGCGCGTGCCGTGGTAAGCTAGATCGGTTCATTTGACGCCTCGTCCACAGGGAGAGGCGGAGAGCACTATTTGTCTGCACGCTCACGCGTGTCATGCGAACATCAGAAAGGAAGACTTCGTGTCGAAGAAGTCGCGTACCCGTTCGAAGGTGCGTCTGTCGCGCGCCCTCGGCGTTGCACTTACCCCCAAGGCCGCCCGTCTCATGGAGAAGCGTCCCTACGCTCCTGGTGAACACGGCCGCACCCGCCGCAAGACCGACAGTGACTACGCTGTCCGCCTGCGCGAGAAGCAGCGTCTGCGCGCCCAGTATGGCCTGCGCGAGAAGCAGCTTCAGATCGTCTTCTCGGAGGCTCGCCGCAGCGCCGGCCTGACCGGTGAGAACCTCGTCGAGCTGCTCGAGCAGCGCCTCGACGCCCTCGTCGTGCGTGCCGGCTTCGCCCGCACCACCGCGCAGGCGCGTCAGCTCGTCGTGCACCGCCACATCCTCGTCGACGGCAAGATCGTCGACCGCCCCTCGTTCCGCGTGCAGCCGGGCCAGACCATCGGCGTCAAGTCGCGCTCGGAAGACCTCGAGATCTTCCAGGTTGCCGCTGCCGGTGGCCACGCCGAGGTGCTCCCGGCCGTGCCGGGTTACCTCGAGGTGCAGCTCGACAAGCTCCAGGCGAAGCTCGTGCGTCGCCCGAAGCGCGAAGAGGTGCCCATCACCTGTGAGGTCCAGCTCGTCGTTGAGTACTACTCGGGCCGCTAAGCGTCCCGAGCGGTCCTCGACCGCCCGCTAGCATAGAGAGCGGATCGCCCACCGGCGATCCGCTCTCGTCATTTCAGGTTCAGGAGAATTTCGCTATGTCAGGTGGTGACATCGCCGGGCTGATCGCTGCGGGCGCGTTCCTGCTACTCGTCGTGCTGCTTGCGGTGCCGATCATCAAGCTCGGTCGAGTGCTCGACGAAGTTCGCCGCGGTGTCGGCGACTCGGTCGACAGCATCACGCCGACGCTGGTTGAGACGCAAGAGACCATGCGTGAGACGAACCGCCAGCTCGCGAAGGTCGACGCGATCACCGAACAGGTGCACGAGACCACCAGTAATGTGAACTCGCTTGTCGCGCTAACCGCCGCCACGGTCGGTGGCCCGCTCATCAAGCTGGCGGGCTTCTCCGCCGCCGCGGCGGCCGGGTTCCGCGCGTTGAAGCCGCAGCGCGGCTCGCGCAAGAAGTAGTCACTTTCCTCCGTCGTCCCTTCAAGGAGCTCATCGCACTATGCGTAACGTCGTTCGTTCCGTCGCACTCGTCGTCGGAGGCGTCGCCGCTGGCTTCGCCCTTGCCCACTTCATGAACTCGACGCCCCGAGGCCGCGCCGCGTTCGCCGCGGTGAACGAGTTCACCGCCGACTTCACCGAGGCGGTCAAGCAGGGTTACGAGGCCCGCACCGAAGCCATCTACGCCGCCATCGAAGCTAACGAAAAGTAAGAGTCCCGCACAGCCATGCTCACCGCCGAAATCAAGCGCCGCTTCCTCTCCTACTTTGAGGAGCGCGGCCACACCGTCGTCCCCTCCGCCTCGCTCGTCAGCGACGACCCCACGGTCATGTTCACGATCGCCGGCATGGTGCCGTTCATTCCATACATGACCGGCATGGTGCCAGCGCCGTACCCGCGTGCGACGAGCGTGCAGAAGTGCATCCGCACGAACGACATCGAGGAAGTCGGCAAGACACCACGCCACGGCACTTTCTTCCAGATGGGTGGCAACTTCTCGTTCGGCGACTACTTCAAGCGCGAGGCGATCGAGTTCGCCTACACGCTCCTCACCAAGCCCCAGTCCGAGGGCGGCTTTGGTTTCAACCACGAAGACCTCTGGGTCACCGTGTACAAGGGCGATGACGAGGCGTACGACGCCTGGCTCGAGCTTTCCGAGATCCCGGCCGAACGCATCCAGCGCCTCGGCGAGGACACGAACTACTGGTCTGCTGGTAAGCCCGGCGGCCCCGCCGGTCCCGACTCGGAGATCTTCTTCGACCGCGGCCCCGCCTACGGCGTCGACGGCGGACCCGCGACCGATGACGACCGCTACGTCGAGATCTGGAACCTCGTGTTCATGCAGTACGAGCGAGGCGCCGACAACGGTGACGGCACGTTCGAGCTGCGCGGCGAGCTGCCGCAGCGCAACATTGACACCGGCATCGGCATCGAGCGCATCGCGTTCCTGCTGCAGGGCGTCGACAACATGTACGAGACCGACCAGGTGCGCCCCGTGCTCGACCGCGCGAGCGAGATGGCCGGCCGAAGCTACGGCGCGAACCACGAGGACGACGTGCGCCTGCGCGTCGTCGCCGACCACGTGCGCTCGTCGCTCATGCTCATCAGCGACGGCGTCCAGCCGAGCAACGAGGGCCGCGGGTACATCCTGCGCCGCCTGCTGCGCCGCGTCGTGCGCAACATGCGCCTCCTTGGCGTTGAGACGGCGACCTTCCCCGAGCTGTTTCCGGTGTCGATGCAAGCCATGCGCGACGCCTACCCCGAGGTCGAGGCCGATTTCGACCGCATCAGCCGCATCGCCTGTGGCGAAGAGGTCACGTTCCTGCGCACCCTCGCGCAGGGCAACACGATCTTCGACGAGGCCGTGGCCAAAGCGAGCCAGGCGGGTTCGTCGGTGCTCGACGGAGAAACCGCGTTCAAGCTGCACGACACCTTCGGATTCCCAATCGATCTCACGCTCGAGATGGCCGAGGAGTCGTGCCTGCACGTGAACCGCGACAAGTTCGACGAGCTGATGCGGGCGCAAGTCGAGCGCGCGAAGGCGGATGCTCGGGCGCGCCGTTCGGCGCTTGCTGACCTCAGCGTCTACAGCGACTTCCGCGCGCTCGGCGAGACCGCGTTTGTTGGCTACGACCAGCTCGAGACCGAGTCCGAGGTGCTCGGCATCATCGTCGACGGCGTGAGCGTGCAGGAGGCCGCGGCCGGCCAGACGGCCGAGCTCATCCTCGGTGAAACGACGCTCTACGCCGAGGCCGGTGGCCAGGACGCCGACCAAGGCTGGCTGCGCTCGCCCTCGGGCGGGTTCACTTCGCGCGTGCTCGACGTGCAGAAGCCCGTGCCGGGCCTCATCGCGCACACCGTTGAGGTCACGCAGGGCACGATCGGGGTCGGCGAGCGCGTCGAGTCGGTCGTCGACGCGGTCTACCGCCGCCAGGCCTCCGAGGCCCACACCGCGACCCACCTCATCCACGCCGCCCTGCGCGACACACTCGGCGGGGATGCGCACCAGACCGGTTCATATAACAAAGCCGGCTACATGCGCCTCGACTTCTCGTGGAACGACGCGCTCTCGAGCGAGACGCGTAGCGAGATCGAGGAGATCGCGAACGGCGCCGTGCGCCGCGACTACGAGGTCATCACCCGCGAGATGGCGCTCGACGAGGCGAAGGAGCTCGGCGCCCGCGCCCTCTTCGGCGAGAAGTATGGCGACCGGGTGCGCATGGTCGAGATCGGCGGCGCGTGGTCGCGCGAGCTCTGCGGTGGCACCCACGTCGACACGTCGGCGCAGGTTGGCATCGTCAACCTCATCGGTGAGTCAAGCGTGGGCGCGACGAACCGCCGCGTCGAGGCGCTCGTTGGCCGCAACGCCTTTGCCGAGTTCGCGACCGAGCGCGCGCTCGTCCGCGAACTTTCGAGCGGCCTGCGCGTGCCGCGGGAGCAGGTGACTACCCGCGTCAACGACCTGCTCGCCGACCTGAAGCAGGCGCAGAAACGCATTGCCGAGCTCGAGACGCAGCAGCTGCGCGCGCGCATCCCCGAACTCCTCGCAGGCGGTACCCGAGTGGGCAATGTGACGTTCATCGGCGCGTGGATCGGCGCTGTGGGCAGCGCCGACGACGTGCGCACCCTCGCGCTTGAACTGCGCGAGCGCGCCGGCAGCGAAGCTGTCGTCGTGGCGCTCGTCGGTCAGGCTGGCGAGAAGCCTTCGGTCGTCGTCGCCACGAACCAAGCCGCGCGCGACGCCGGCGCGAACGCTGGCGCCCTCGTCAAGGTCGCCTCGGGCGCGCTGGGCGGCGGCGGCGGCGGGAAGCCGGATGTCGCCCAGGGTGGCGGCCAGGACGCGTCAAAGCACGAGGACGCGCTCGCCGCGATCCGCGCGGCCCTGCAGGCCAACTAGTGCGCCGCGGCGTTCGCTTCGCCGTCGACGTCGGTAAAGCCCGCATCGGGGTCGCCCGCAGCGACCCCGATGGGCTGCTCGCCGTGCCCGTCGAAACGGTGAAGCGCGACCTCGAAGGTGACACGCACATCCGCCGACTCGTCGAACTCGTCGACGAGTACTCGGTGATGGAGGTCATCGTCGGTCACCCGCTCAACCTGCGCGGCGAGTCGACGCCCTCGACCGAGGATGCGATCGGCGTTGCGCGCGAGCTCGCGGCCGCGATGACAGCACCCGTGCGGCTGCTCGACGAGCGCCTTACGACGGTGTCGGCGGCGAAGCAGTTCCGCGCGAGCGGCAAACAGGCGTCGCGCTCGCGTGACCAAATCGACCAAGCCGCGGCAGTAGTACTGTTGCAAGACGCACTTGACCGGGAACGCTCGAGCGGAATGCCGCCGGGCGCCGCACTCGACTAATCCGCGAGGAGCCTCGTGACCAACGAAGATCACCAGCAGTCTGCCGATGATCAGCAGCCGATCACGCGACGTGAGGCTCGAGAGCGTGAGCGGGAACGACTCGCGCGTGAGCTGAAGGCGCAGAACACCGGGCCGCTCGACGTCTCGGAGGCTGCGGCATCGGCCCCGGCAGGGTCGCAAACCGAGCCAGCGGGCGCACCGCAGCCCTCGTCAACGCCGCCCTCGCGCGCTGAGGCAGCCGACCACGACCCCGTTGCCGAGATCTTCAGTTCGACGATCGACGAGCGGTCGTCGAAGGGTCGCGGTCGCGGTCGGCGTCGCCGTGGACGCGGTTGGATCGCGATGCTCGTGGCATTGCTCGTGCTCGTCGGCGGCGCATTCTGGGGTTGGCAGCTCGTCGGCGACCGCATTCTCGGCATGTTTGGCATCCACAATGACGACTTTGAGGGCACCGGCAACGGCACCGAGGTCGACTTCAGCATTCTTGAGGGCGACACCGGCACGACGATCGCGACCCGGCTGCAGGAGAAGGGCGTGATCAAGGAGTCGACCGCGTTCATCCGCGAAGTCACGTCGCAATCCGAAGAGCCGCAGTTCTACCCGGGCACCTACGGGCTCGAGGAGGAAATGAGCGCGGCCTCGGCGCTCGAGGTGCTCACCGACGACACGGCGCGCATTGAAAACACCGTGACGATTCCCGAGGGCACGGTCGCGTCTGACATCTATACCCTCGTCGAGTCGAACGTTGGCATCTCGGTCGACGACCTCCAAGCCGCGGCGAAAGACCCCCAATCGTTCGGCCTGCCCGACGAGGCCGAGAGCTTGGAGGGGTTCCTATTCCCCGCCACCTACACGTTCGAACCCGGCGTCGACGCGACGACGGTGCTGCAGACGATGGTCGACCGCACCTACCAGTCACTCGACGCGGCCGGCGTGCCCGACGACCAGGTCTGGGACATCATCCGCATGGCCTCACTCGTCGAGAAGGAGGCGCGCATCACCGAGGACTTCTACAAGGTCGCGCGCGTCTTCTACAACCGCCTCGACATCGACATGCCGCTCCAGTCCGACGCGACGGTGACGTATGGCACCGGCGAGTACGACCGGGCCGCGACGACCGACGACGAGCGCAACAATGAGGACAACCCGTACAACACCTACGTGCACACGGGCATGATTCCCGGTCCGATCTCGAACCCGGGCGACACCGCGATCGACGCCGCGATGAACCCGGCCGACGGCCCCTGGCTCTACTTCGTCACCGTCAACCTCGAGACGGGCGAAACGGTGTTCTCGGAGACCTACGAGCAACACCAGCAGGCGGTCAACCAGTGGCTCGCCTGGATGGAAGAGCACCCGGACTACGGATAGCCCGCATGACGAACGAACGCTACCCCGTGGTGCCCGAGGGCTTCAACGATAGCGAGCCACCGCGCGGCATCGGTTCGCAGCGGCTCGCCGTGCTCGGCGACCCCGTCGGCCATTCGCGGTCGCCGCAGCTGCAGCTCGCGGCGTACCGCGCGCTCGGGCGCCGGTGGGAGTATTCCCGGTGGCGCATCCCTGCTGGACAGCTCGCGGCTGCGCTCGACGCGCGCAGCCAGGGCTGGCGCGGTTTCTCGGTGACGGCGCCGCTCAAAGCCGAAGCGCTCGCGTTCGCGAGCGAGGTGAGTGCGGATGCGCGGCGCAGCGGCGCCGTGAACACGCTCGTCTTCGATTCGCTCGAGCCGGGCGCCCCCGCGCGGGGTGAGAACACCGACATCCCGGGTATTGTCCGGGCCTTTGGCGAACGCGGCCTCGAGCGCATTGAAGGTGTCGCCCACGTGCTCGGCGCGGGGGAGACCGCGGCGAGCGTCGCGATTGCCGCCCAGCGCCTCGGCGCCTCGCGGATTGAGGTCTACGCGCGTCGCCCCGAGCGGGCGGAGGCCCTCGCCGAGCGCCTCGGCGACGGCGTCACCGGCCGCACGCTCGCGGACTGGGTGCTCGGTGACGACACGGCGTTCGTCGGCGATACCGTGCCTGGGGGCTACGTGCTGGCCAACGACATCGGCCCCGTGCCCGCGGGCGCCGCGCTGCTCTCGGCGGCCTATCACCCTTGGCCAACGCCGCTCGCTGAGCGGTGGCAGGACGCCAGCGCTCCGGTGGTCACCGGCCTCGACATGTTGCTCCACCAAGCGGTACTCCAAGTGCGGCTGTTCGGCGGCGACACGATCGACGAGCCGCTGCCGAATGAGGCCGAGGTCGTCGAGGCAATGCGCGCCGCGCTGTCGTGAGAGAATGGGGGAATGCTTCGTTGGCTGACCGCGGGGGAGTCTCACGGCCCCGAACTGCTCGCTGTTCTTGAGGGACTGCCCGCCGGCGTCCCCATTTCCAAGGCCGAGGTGCAGGCCGACCTCGCGCGCCGCAAACTCGGCTATGGCCGTGGCGGCCGCATGAAGTTTGAGGCCGACGAACTCACGCTCTCGTCGGGCGTGCGGCACGGCGTGACGATCGGGTCGCCCCTTGGCATTCGCATTCAGAACACCGAGTGGCCGAAGTGGACCGAGGTCATGAGCCCCGAGCCTGTCGGGCCCGAGGTGTTCGAGACCGGCCGCGGCACGCGCCTCACCCGCCCCCGACCCGGTCACGCCGACCTCGTCGGCATGCAGAAGTACGGCTTCGAGGAGTCGCGTCCCGCCCTCGAGCGCGCGAGCGCCCGCGAGACCGCCGCCCGCGTCGCACTCGGGGCCGTCGCGAAGAAGTTCCTCGCCGAGCTCGGCATCAGCACCGTCAGCCACACCGTCTCGATCGGCGACGTCGCCCTGCCCGATGACGCACCCCGGCCACTGCCCGACGACGTCGAGCGGCTCGACGCCGACCCGGTGCGCTGCGTCGATGAGGCGACGAGTGCCGCCATGGTGGCGCGTATCGACGAGATTCGCCACACGGGCGACACCATCGGCGGTCTCACCGAGGTGCTCGTCTACGGCCTGCCTCCGGGGCTCGGCTCGTACGTCCACTGGGACCGCCGTCTCGACAGCCGCCTCGCAGGAGCGCTCATGAGCATCCAGGCGATCAAGTCGGTCGAGGTCGGCGACGGCATCGAGACGACCCGCCGCCCGGGCACCGCGGCGCACGACCCGCTCTACGCGGTCGAGGGTGAGATTCGCCGCTCCTCCGACCGTGCCGGCGGTATCGAGGGCGGCATGACGACGGGCGGCGTGCTCCGCGTTCGCGTCGGTATGAAGCCGATCGCGACGGTGCCCCGCGCGCTGCACACCGTCGATGTCGCCACCGGCCAGAACGCCACCGCGCACCACCAGCGTTCTGACGTCACGGCCGTGCCCGCCTCGGGCGTCGTCGCCGAGGCCATGACGGCGCTCGTACTCGCGAACGCCGTCGTCGAGAAGTTCGGCGGCGATTCGCTCGAGGAGGTGCGCCGCAACCTCGGCAGCTACCTCGCGTCGATTCCCGAACACCTGCACACGAACCCCGAACTCGTCGACCCCGACGCGGTCGATGAGGAGGTCGACGAGACGCCGATGGGCGACTCGCGCAGCGAGTGGCGCGTATGAGCCTCGTGTTCATCGGGCCGCCCGCGGCCGGTAAGACCCGGGTCGGCAAGCAGCTCGCGCGCAAGCTCGGGGCCACCTATGCCGACACCGACAAGCTCATTGCACGCGAGCACGGCGCGATTGCCCAGTTCATTCCCGAACACGGCGAGCAAGAGTTTCGCCGCATCGAGCGCAACACTGTGCACGCGGCACTCGCGGCCTACGAGGTGGTCTCGCTCGGCGGCGGCGCGATCCTCAACGAGGACACCCAGGCGCAGCTTGCAAGCGGCGAACACACCGTCGTACTGCTGATCGCCTCGCCCGAGGCAATCAGCGAGCGCATCAGCGGCAAGACGAACCGGCCGCTGCTCAACGGCATCGACTCGTGGGTTGCGACCTACGAGGCCCGCCGCGAAATCTACGAGCGGCTCGCGCACCTCACGGTCGACACGAGCTTTCGCCCCATGTGGCAGGTCTCGAACGAGGTGCATCGCTACCTCAAGCGCATCGGTTCGCCGCTCATCCGCAATTCCAGCCCCGCACAAGCCGACAACTAGGAGAATTCGTGACCAACGACATCACCACGCTCGAGGTCGAGGGCCCGCACGGGCCCGTGCTCGTGGGGCGAGGACTGATCGCGAATCTTGACCAACACCTGCCGAAATTGCTTGGCGACACGGCTGAGCAGGTATTCATCATCCACCAGCCGTCGCTTGGCGCGATCGCCGAGCAACTGCGGATGCAGCTCACGCCGCACTTCCGACGCGTGCTCATGGCCGAGATTCCGGATGCGGAAGACGCGAAGCGTGCGCAGGTCGCGGAGTGGCTGTGGCAGCTGCTCGGCCAGAGCGACTTCACCCGCACTGACGCGATTATCGGCCTCGGCGGCGGCGCGACCACAGACCTCGCCGGTTGGGTCGCGGCCTCATGGCTGCGCGGCGTGCGCGTTGTGCAGGTGCCCACCACGGTGCTCGGCATGGTCGACGCCTCGATTGGCGGCAAGACCGGCATCAACACGAACGAGGGCAAGAACATGGTGGGCGCGTTCCACCCGCCGGTCGGCGTCGTCGCCGACCTCGACGTGCTCGACCAGCTGCCGCGCAACGAGCTCGTCACCGGCTTTACCGAGGCGGTCAAGGTCGGCTTCATTCACTCGCCCGAGATCCTCGACCTCATCGAGGCCGACCCCGAGCGCGCGACCGACCCGACGAGCGACGAGTTCCGGCGCATCCTCGAGCTGTCGATCCAGTACAAGCTCGAGGTGACCGCGGCCGACCTTCGCGAGAGCGGTGGCCGCGAGATGCTCAACTATGGGCACACGCTCGGACACGCGATCGAGCACACCGAGCGGTACCAGTGGCGCCACGGCGCCGCCGTCGCGATCGGCATGCACTACGCGGCCGAGCTTGCCCGGCTCTCGGGCCGGCTCAGCGACGCGGCAGCCGACCGGCACCTGCGCATCCTCAAGCTGCTCGGCCTGCCGACCGGGTACCCGGCCGACCGCTGGGCGACCCTGCTGTCGGTGATGCACCGCGATAAGAAGGCGCGCGGCAAGCTGTTGCGTTTCGTCGTGCTCGACGACATCGGCCACCCCACGATCATGACCGCGCCCGACGAGAGCCTGCTCTTTGCGGCCTACCAGGAGATCGCCTCCTAACCGCTCGAGGGCGCAACCGCGCGGCGAACGGTCGCGCTATGCTAGAGCGTCGAAAATTTGAAAGGAAACTCAGATGGCAACCACCGCTGATATCAAGAACGGGATCGTGCTGATCATCGACGGTCAGCTCTGGCAGGTAATCGAGTTCCAGCACGTCAAGCCCGGCAAGGGTGGCGCCTTCGTGCGCACGAAGCTGAAGAACATCGTCCAGGGCAAGACGGTCGACCGCACGTTCAACGCAGGTTCGAAGATCGAGACCGCGATCGTCGACCGCCGCGACTTCCAGTACCTCTATCAGGACGGCGATGGCTTCGTCTTCATGGACCAGTCCGATTACGACCAGCTCACCGTCCCGTCGACGATCGTCGGCGACGGCGCGAAGTTCCTGCTCGAGCAGCAGGAAGTTCAGATCGCCATGTACCAGGGCGAGCCCCTCTACATCGAGATGCCGGCCTCGGTCGTGCTCGAGATCACCTACACCGAGCCGGGCCTGCAAGGCGACCGTTCGAACGCCGGCACGAAGCCCGCAACCGTCGAGACCGGCGCCGAGATCCAGGTGCCCCTGTTCGTGAACCAGGGCACCCGCGTCAAGGTGGACACCCGCACGGGTGACTACCTGGGCCGCGTGAACGACTAGTGAGCGCCCGCACCAAGGCCCGCAAGCGGGCCATGGACATGCTGTTCGTGGCCGATGTCATGGAGCGCGGGCTGCGCGACGTGCTCGCCGAAGAGCAGGCCAAGGCGCTGCACGAGCCCGAACGCGAGGCCTCGTGGCGCTATGCGCGCGAGATCATCGAGGGCTACCTCGAGCACGAGCACGACATTGACACACGCATTGAGGCGACGGCGAACGGCTGGACCCTCGAGCGCATGCCGAGCGTCGACGCCGCGATCCTGCGCATCGGCGTGTGGGAAATCATCTATAACGGCGAGGTGCCGGCCGAGGTCGCCATCAACGAGGCGATCACGGCCGCGGGGGAGTACTCGACCGACGACTCCTCGCGCTTTATTAGCGGCGTGCTCGGCACGATCGCCGATGGCAACGCCACCGCGTAACCAGCGCATCCCTTCAACGCGCCGTGCGCCCGAGTCTGGCTCGGGGCACGGCGCGTTCGCATTCGAGGTAAGATAGTCGCCGGTAGATCGTCCTTTAATGAGCCGTCCAGAGAGGCGGAGAAGGGGGTCGAACGTGACGGAACGCGAAGTGCTCCAGTCCGACGACGTCGAACGTGTCCTGAAACGGATTTCACACGAGATTCTCGAAGCCAACGCTGGTGGCGAGGAAGTTATCCTCCTCGGCATCCCCACTCGCGGCGTGCCCCTCGCTCGCCGTCTCGGCGAGTTGATCGCCCGCATCGAGCACCGCGAGGGCTCCGTCGACGAGTTTGTCGGCGAGATCGATATCACCCCGTATCGCGACGACCTGCGCAGCCGGCCCCTCACCGAGTCGCACCCGACGCGCATCCCGCTCAGCGGCATTGACGGCAAGACCGTCGTGCTCGTCGACGACGTGCTGTTCTCGGGCCGTACCGTGCGAGCCGCGCTCGACGCGCTCAACGACCTCGGCCGCCCGCGGGTGGTGCAGCTTGCGGTGCTCGTCGACCGCGGCCACCGCGAGCTGCCGATTCGGGCCGACTTTGTCGGCCGCAACCTGCCCTCCGCGCGCAGCGAGCGCATCTCGGTCGAGCTGCGTGAAATCGACGGCGCCGACCGCGTCGTCATCACCGATGGGGGTCGCGCTTGAAGCACCTCATCTCGACCCGCGACCTGAGCCGCGACGACGCCCTGCTGCTGCTCGACACCGCCGCCGACATGGCCGCGACCCAGCGTCGAGAGGTGAAGAAGCTGCCTGCCCTGCGCGGGATCACGGTCGTCAACCTGTTCTACGAGGACTCAACGCGCACGCGCATCTCCTTCGAGGCCGCCGAAAAGCGCCTCAGTGCCGACGTCATTAACTTCGCCGCCAAGGGGTCGAGCGTCTCGAAGGGAGAGTCGCTCAAGGACACCGCCCAGACGCTGCACGCGATCGGCGCCGACGCCGTGGTGATTCGCCACCCCTCCTCTGGCGCACCGCAGCTGCTCGCCGACCGTGACTGGATCGACGCGCCCGTGCTGAACGCGGGCGACGGCATGCACGAGCACCCCACCCAGGCGCTCCTCGACGCCTACACGCTCCGCGAGCGCCTGCACGGCGACGCCGCGCGGGGGCACGACCTCGACGGCGTCCACGTCGTCATCGTCGGCGACATCCTGCACTCCCGCGTCGCCCGGTCGAACGTGTGGCTACTCACGACGCTCGGCGCGCGCGTCACGCTCGTCGCGCCGCCGACGCTCCTGCCGTCGGACACCTCGCACTGGCCAGCCGAGGTCAGCTACGACCTCGACGCCGTGCTCGCGACCCGCCCCGACGCGGTGATGCTGCTGCGCATCCAGGGCGAGCGGATGCGCGACGCCTACTTCCCCCACACACGCGAGTACGCTCGGATGTGGGGCCTGAACGCCGCCCGCTTCGAGCGGCTCGGTGGCGACACGCTGATCATGCACCCGGGCCCAATGAACCGTGGCCTCGAGATCTCCTCGGTCGCCGCGGATTCGCCGCAGTCGACCGTGCTCGCGCAGGTCGCAAACGGCGTGAGCGTGCGGATGGCCGCACTGTACCTACTTTGCTCCGGAGTTCGAGAGGCTGGCGACAAATGACCCTTCTGCTGACCGGGGCGCAGCCGTATGGCGAGCAACCGCGCGACCTGCTCATCGTCGACGGCGTGATCCGCGAAGTGGCCGAGCCCGGCACCATCACCGCGCCCGAGGGTGCCGAGACGATCGATCTCAGCGGTCAGGTGCTGCTGCCCGGGCTCGTCGACCTCCACGTGCACCTGCGTGAGCCCGGCATCGAGTCCTCCGAGACCGTCGCCACGGGCTCCCGCGCCGCCGCGAAGGGCGGCTTCACCACGATCTTTGCGATGGCGAACACCTCACCGGTGCAGGACACCGCGGGCGTCGTTGAGGCGGTCTGGGCCCTCGGCCGAGACGCCGGCCTGGCCGACGTGCGTCCCATCGGCGCGGTCACGGTGAGCCGCGCGGGCGAGCAGCTCGCCGAGCTCGGCTCGATGGCCGACTCGCGTGCCGGCGTGCGCGTGTTCTCTGACGACGGTGACTGCGTGTTTGACCCGCTCATCATGCGGCGCGCGCTCGAGTACGTGCGGGCCTTCGACGGCGTCGTCGCGCAGCACGCCCAGGAGCCGAAGCTCACGGTCGGCGCGCAGATGAACGAAGGCGCCGTTTCGGCCGAGCTTGGCCTCGGCGGCTGGCCCGCCGTCGCCGAATCGTCGATCATCGCGCGTGATGCGCTGCTCGCAGAGCAGACCGGCTCCCGCGTGCACGTCTGCCACGTCTCGACCGAGGCCGCGATCGAGGTAGTGCGCTGGGCGAAGGCTCGCGGCATCGACATCACCGCCGAGGTGACCCCGCACCACCTCATCCTGACCGAGGAGCGCGTGCGCGGCTTCGACGCCCGCTTCAAGGTGAACCCGCCGCTGCGCACCGACGCCGATGTGGTGGCGCTGCGCGCCGCCCTCGCTGACGGCACGATCGACGCCGTCGCGACCGACCACGCCCCGCATCCGCGAGATGCCAAGGAGCGCGAGTGGGACTTCGCCGCGATGGGCATGGTCGGCCTCGAGTCGGCCCTGCGTGTCGTGTACGCGACCATGGTCGAGCCCGGCACCATCACGTGGCAGGACGTCGCGCGCATCATGAGCGAGGCACCGGCTCGCATCGGCCGCGCCGACGACGCCGGCCGCCCCATCGCCGTCGGCGAGCCCGCGAACCTCACCGCCTTCGATCCGTCGGCCGGGGGAGAATTCACCGAGGCTGACCTCGCGGGCAAGTCCACCAACTCGCCGTTCCTTGGCATGCACTTGCCGGGCGCGGTCACCACCACGATCTTCCGCGGCGTCCCCACGCTGCGCGAAGGCAACGTCGTTATTCCGGGGGAGGAGTCCTAATGCCCGGTCCGATCATCGCCACTTCGTGCATCGTTGCGGTCTGCGCCATCATCGTTGGTGCCATGGCCCTCGGCTGGCGACGACGACAGCGAACGCAGACCGCCCTCGGCACTCCGGATGCCCTACCCGAGGGCCTCGGCGAGCCGCGCTTCGCGGTTGACGACGCCCACTACGTCGCGACCTCGACGACGGGCAACGCACTCGACCGCATCGCGGTGCGCCCGCTTGCCTACCGCGGCCGCGCCACCGTCGAGGTGCACTCCGACGGCCTCGCGGTCGGTATCGCCGGCGAGGACGCCTTCTTCATCCCCGTCAACAAGCTTGAGACCGTTGCGGTCGCGCAGGCGACGATCGACCGCGCCGTCGAGCGCGATGGCCTGATCGTCGTGCGCTGGCTGCTCGACCCGGACCACTCGGTCGAGACGTACCTGCGCGTCGTCAACCCCGAGCACCGCGAAAAGCTCATCGCCCGCATCGGCGACCTCATTGAACCCGCACCCACCACCCAGGAGACCGCATGATCACCACCGAACCTGCCGTACTCGTTCTTGAAGACGGCGCCCGTTACGAGGGCCTGGCCTACGGTGCACGGGGCGCACGACTCGGAGAGCTCGTGTTTACGACCGGCATGACCGGCTACCAGGAGACCCTGACCGACCCGAGCTACGCGGGGCAGATCGTCGTGCAGACGGCGCCGCACATCGGCAACACCGGCGTGAACCCCACCGACATGGAATCCGACCGCTACTGGGTCGAGGGCTACGTCGTGCGCGACCCGAGCCGCGTCGTCTCGAACTGGCGCGCGACGGGCGACCTCGAGGACGCGCTCGACGAGCAGGGCATCGTCGGCATCTCCGAGGTCGACACTCGCGCCCTGACGCGTCGCATCCGCAGCGAGGGTGCTATGCGTTCGGGCATCTTCTCGGGCGACGCCTACAACGACTCGCCGGAGGCCCAACTCGAGCAGGTGCGCGCCCAGCCGTCGATGGCCGGCCAGTACCTCTCCGACAGGGTGACGACCGAGGCCGCGTACCTGAGCGAGCACACGAACGACGGCGACGCGCTCGGCAAGGTCGCGCTGCTCGACCTCGGCATCAAGCTCGCCACGATCCGCAACCTCAATACGGCCGGGTTCGACGTGCACGTGCTGCCGGCGAACGTGACGGCCGACGACGTGCGCGCGCTCGGCGTCGACGCGCTCTTCTACTCGAACGGCCCCGGCGACCCCGAGGCGAATCAGCAGCAGGTTGAGCTGCTCGCCGAGCTGCTGCGGGATGGCCTGCCCTTCATGGGCATCTGCTTCGGCAACCAGCTGCTCGGGCGCGCGCTCGGCTTCGGCACCTATAAGCTGCCGTTCGGCCACCGCGGCATCAACCAGCCCGTGCTCGACACCGAGACCGGCCGCGTCGAGATCACGGCGCAGAACCACGGCTTCGCGGTCGACATCCCGATTGGTGAGCCCGTCGAATCGCCCGCCGGCTTCGGCCGCGTCGAGGTGAGCCATATTGGCCTCAATGACCAGGTGGTCGAGGGCCTGCGCTGCCTCGACATCCCCGCCTTCTCGGTGCAGTTCCACCCCGAGGCCGCGAGCGGTCCGCACGACGCGGCCGCCCTCTTTCTCCGCTTCCGAGACCTCGTGCTCGGCAACACGACCCCCGCGACGAACAACTAGGAGCCGACGAATACATGCCAAAGCGCACCGACATTAATAGCGTCCTTGTCATCGGTTCCGGCCCGATCGTCATCGGCATCGCGGCGGAGTTCGACTACTCCGGCACCCAGGCGTGCCGCGTGCTGCGCGAGGACGGCATCCGCGTCATCCTCGTGAATTCGAACCCGGCGACGATCATGACCGACCCGGACTTCGCCGACGCGACGTACATCGAGCCGATCACCCCCGAGGCGATCGAGAAGATCATCATCAAGGAGCGGCCCGACGCGATCCTTCCGACGCTCGGCGGCCAGACGGCCCTGAACGCGGCCATGGAGCTCGACGAGCTCGGCATCCTCGCGAAGCACGGCGTCGAGCTCATCGGCGCGAAGGTCGACGCGATCCGTCGCGGTGAAGACCGCCAGGTGTTCAAGGAGCTCGTCATCGAGGCGGGCGCCGACGTCGCGCGTTCGCACATCGCGCACACCATCGACGAGGCGAAGGTGGCCGCGGCCGACCTCGGCTACCCGCTCGTGGTGCGCCCCTCGTTCACGATGGGTGGCCTCGGCTCGGGCTTCGCCCACACCGAGGAGGAGCTCGTGCGCATCGTCGGCGAGGGCCTGCTCGCGTCGCCGACCACCGAGGTGCTGCTCGAGGAGTCGATCCTCGGGTGGAAGGAGTATGAGCTTGAGCTCATGCGCGACAACTTCGACAACACCGTCGTCATTTGCTCGATCGAGAACTTCGACCCGGTGGGTGTGCACACGGGCGACTCGATCACCGTCGCGCCCGCGCTGACGCTCACCGACGTCGAGTTCCAGAACCTCCGCGATATCGGCATCGACATCATCCGCCGCGTCGGCGTCGACACCGGTGGCTGCAACATCCAGTTCGCCATCGACCCGGCCACCGGTCGCATCATCGTCATCGAGATGAATCCGCGCGTCTCGCGCTCGTCGGCGCTCGCCTCGAAGGCGACCGGATTCCCGATCGCGAAGATCGCCGCGAAGCTCGCGATCGGCTACCGCCTCGACGAGATTCCGAACGACATCACCCGCGTCACGCCGGCGAGCTTCGAGCCCACGCTCGACTACGTCGTCGTCAAGGTGCCGCGCTTTAACTTCGAGAAGTTCCCGGCCGCCGACCCGCTGCTCACGACGACCATGAAGTCAGTCGGCGAGGCCATGGCGATCGGCCGCAACTTCACGACGGCGCTGCAAAAGGCGCTGCGCTCACTCGAGAAGCGCGACTCGTCGTTCACCTGGGGCGACGATCCGCGCAGCATCGACGAGCTGCTCGAGAGCATCGCGATTCCGACTGACGGCCGCATCGTGGACGTGCAGATCGCCCTCGCGAAGGGCGCGACGCCTGAGCAGGTCTTCGAGGCGACGAAGATCGACCCCTGGTTCATCGACCAGATCGCGCTCATCAACGAGGTCGCCGACCACGTGCGGCAGGCCGAGGGCCTGGATGCGCCGACACTGCGGCTCGCGAAGCGTCACGGCTTTTCGGATGCCCAGCTTGCGCAGCTTCGCGGGCTCGGCGAGGGTGAGGTGCGCGCCATCCGCCGCAACGCCGGCGTCGTGCCTGTCTACAAGACGGTCGACACTTGCGCGGGTGAGTTCCCGGCCTTCACGCCGTACCACTACTCGAGCTACGACAGCGAGACCGAGGTGACCTCGAGCGACCGCAAGAAGATCATTATCTTGGGCTCGGGGCCGAACCGCATCGGGCAAGGCATCGAGTTCGACTACTCGTGCGTGCACGCGAGCTTCGCGCTCTCGGATGCCGGGTACGAGACCATCATGGTGAACTGCAACCCCGAAACGGTCTCGACCGACTACGACACCTCCGACCGCCTGTACTTCGAGCCGCTAACGCTCGAGGACGTGCTTGAGATCGTCGACGCAGAGCGGGCGAGCGGCGAGCTGCTCGGCGTGATCGTGCAGCTCGGCGGCCAGACGGCCCTTGGCCTCGCGAAGGGCCTTGAGGCCGCGGGCGTGCCGATCCTCGGCACCGACCCCGCCGCGATCGACCTCGCGGAGGAGCGCGGGCTATTTTCTGAGATCCTCGACAACGCGGGGCTCGCGGCGCCCGCGAACGGCACCGCCGTCGACGCCGCCACCGCCCACGAGGTCGCCGAGTCGATCGGCTACCCCGTGTTGCTTCGCCCGAGCTTCGTACTCGGCGGTCGCGGCATGGAGATCATCTACGACTCGGCGCAGCTCAACGACTACTTCGTGCGCACCGCGAACCAGGTCATCATCTCGAAGTCGCACCCGCTGCTCGTCGACCGCTTCCTCGACGACGCCACCGAGATCGACGTCGACGCGATCTACGACGGCACCGAGCTCTACATCGGCGGCATCATGGAGCACATCGAAGAGGCCGGTATCCACTCGGGCGACTCGGCCTGCACCCTTCCCGCGATCACGCTCTCGAACCGCGTGCTCGAGGAGGTCCGCGACGCCACGCTGAAGATCGCCGAGGGCATCGGCGTCAAGGGCCTGCTCAACGTGCAGTTCGCGATTAGCGCCGGCCGCCTGTACGTCATCGAGGCGAACCCGCGTGCATCGCGCACCGTGCCGTTCGTGTCGAAGGCGCTCGGTGTGCAGCTCGCGAAGGCGGCGAGCCGGGTCATGGTCGGCGACTCGATCTCGCAGCTGCGCACCGAGGGCATGCTCGCGGCCGAGGGCGATGGCACCATCCAGCCGATGGATGCGCCGGTCGCGGTCAAGGAGGCCGTGCTGCCGTTCAAGCGCTTCCGCACCCGTGACGGCAGCATCGTCGACGCGCTGCTCTCGCCCGAGATGCGCTCGACGGGCGAGGTCATGGGCATCGACAACGACTTCCCCCGCGCCTTTGCGAAGAGCCAGATCGCGGCCTATGGCGGACTTCCCGAGTCGGGCAAGCTGTTTGTGTCGGTGAACGACCGCGACAAGCGGTCCATCGTCGCGCCGATCATGCGGCTTGTCGATCTCGGCTACGAGCTCTACGCCACCGAGGGCACCGCCCGGGTGTTGGCGCGCCACGGCGTCCATGCCGAACTCGTCGGCAAATTCACCGCCGACGAGCACTCGACCATGCCGACGGAGCGCCCGAACATCGTTGACATGATTCACGCTGGCGAGATCGATATGGTCATCAACACGCCTTCGGGGGGAGCCTCCCGGGGCGACGGCTACGAGATCCGGACCGCCGCAGTCTCGGCCGACCTCCCCATCTTCACCACGATGTCGGAGCTGCAAGCCGCGGTCGCGAGCTTCCAGGCGCTGCGTGATGGCTACGACGTGACCCCGCTGCAGGACTACAACGCACGTAGGAAGGCAATCTCGTGAGCGACACCACCCAGCCGGCCGTACCGGCATCGACCGGCCCTTCGTTCGGTGAGCGCCTCGCCGACACGATGGACCGCTACGGTCGGCTCTGCGTCGGCATCGACCCGCACACGCACCTGCTGCAGAAGTGGGACCTGCCCGTGAGCGCGGTCGGCGCGCACGAGTTTGGCCTGCGCATCATCGAGAAGCTCGCGGGCCGGGTCGGCATCGTCAAACCGCAGGTAGCGTTCTACGAGCGCTTCGGCGCGAGCGGGTACCGCGTGCTCGAGGATGTCTTCGAGGCGGCACGCCAGGCCGGGCTGATCGTGATCGCCGATGTGAAGCGCGGCGATGTGGGTACGACCCTCGAGGCCTACTCGGAGGCGTGGCTGACCCCTGGCATGCCCCTCGAGGCCGACGCCATGACGATCAACCCGTACCAGGGCTTCGACACTTTCCGGAAGCCGCTCGAGATGACCGAGCAGTACGGCAAAGGTGTGTTCGTGCTCGCCGCCACGTCGAACCCCGAGTCGGCGTCGGTGCAGACCGCTCGCCGCGTACGCGGCTCGCAGGAGGGCCGCTCGGTCGCCGGCGGCATCGCCGCGCGCGCGGCGCTCTGGAACCGCGAGCACTCGGTGGGGCGCGCGAAGGGCTCGGTCGGTGTCGTCCTTGGCGCCACCGTCGACATGCAGCTGCTCGATATCGATGTCGACGACCTGGCGACCGAACCCGACACCCCGATCCTCGCGCCGGGCTTCGGCGCGCAGGGTGCGGCGTTCGAGGACGTCACGAAGATTTTCGGGAAATCGGCCAAGAATGTCATAGTTACTTCATCGCGCTCGATGCTCGACGGCGGCCTCGCCGGCCTGGACGACGCGATCACCTCGAAACTCGACACCCTGAAGAACGCCTTCGCCGTATGACTTTGACCCCGCCTCCCGTTGACCGCTCCGCCGCCTCAAAAGCGGCGGTCGCCGCCCGGCGCGCCCGGGCCGAGGTGAAGAACCGCATCTCGTCGGGCGCCGCTCGACCCATCGACGTGCTCGACGCCGCGGGCGATCGGGAGCATCCGGCCTCGACGCTGCGCATCACGCAGTTTCTGCGGTCGATTCCGCACATCGGCGTCACGAAGACCGAACGCATCCTCGCTGAGCTGCAGATCGCACCCGTCAAGCGCCTCGGCGGTCTCGGTCGCAATCAGCGCGAGCGGCTGCGCGCCTGGCTCGGTGAATGGGAACAAGCGAGCGGCGCGACGCCCCGGGTCGTCGTGCTCGCCGGGCCGACGGCGGTGGGCAAAGGCACGGTGTCGCGATACATTCGCGAGCACTACCCCGACGTGCACATCTCGGTCTCGGCGACGACCCGCAGCCCTCGTCCCGGTGAGGTCGAGGGTCGCGACTACTACTTCGTGGACGACGCCGAGTTTGACCGCATGGTCGAGTCGGGCGAGATGCTCGAATACGCGACCGTGCACAACTCGTATCGCTACGGCACGCCGGCCGCGCCGATCCGCCGCGAGCTCGCGGCCGCGCATCCGGTCTTGCTGGAAATTGACCTTCAGGGCGCGCGACAGGTGAAAGCTGCGATGCCAGAGGCTAGACTGGTGTTTTTGTTGCCCCCGTCATGGGATGAGTTGGTTCGCCGACTCATCGGACGCGGCACGGAAACGCCCGAGGAGCAGCAGCGCCGGCTCGAGACCGCGAAGGTGGAACTGGCCGCGCAGCACGAGTTTGACGCCCGAGTCGTCAACGAAACCGTTCCGAGGGCCGCCGGCGAAGTCGTCCGCCTCATGGGATTCGACGTTCCCCGAGACGACGCAAGCTGACGCACGAAGCCGACTGAATACAAGGAAGCACCATGATTGACAAGCCCAAGGGCATCATCGACCCGCCGCTCGACGACCTGCTCGAGCGCGTCGACAACAAGTACCAGCTCGTGATCTTCGCCTCGAAGCGCGCTCGTCAGATCAACGACTACTACACCGACCTGCAGGACGGTGCGATCTACGACAACGTCGGCCCGCTCGTCGACTCGGCCGTGGACGACAAGCCCCTGTCGATCGCCCTGCGCGAGATCAACCAGAACAAGCTCGTCATGCGCGAGCCCCAGGCAGCGCCCGAGATTGTTCTGCCCGGTGACGACGACATCATCGATTTCGGTGACGACGACGTCACCCCCGCCGAGTCCGAATAGCCTCAGGCGCACCGCGACGATGACGACAGCGAACGAGCACGCGGCCGCCAGCTGGCGCATCGTCGTTGGTGTTTCGGGTGGTATTGCCGCCTACAAGGCCGTCTCGGTCATTCGGCAGCTCGTGCTGCTCGGCCACCACGTCGAGGTGATCGCCACGCCCTCGGCCCTCGAGTTCGTCGGTGCGCCGACGTTCGAGGCGATCAGCCGCAACCCGCTGCGCCGCGACGTGTTCGAAAACGTCCATGCGGTGCAGCATGTCGCGGTCGGCCAGCACGCCGACGTCGTCGCGGTCGTGCCCGCGACGGCGAACACGCTTGCGCGGATGGCCGCCGGGCTCGCCGACGACCTGCTCACCAACACGATTCTCGCGACCGGTGCCCCGGTCGTGGTAGCGCCCGCGATGCACACCGAGATGTGGCAGCACCCCGCGACCCAGGCGAACGTCCACCGGCTCGACGAACGCGGGGTCACCATCGTTGGCCCCGAGTCCGGGCGCCTCACCGGCACCGACGAGGGCCCTGGCCGGCTCGCCGATCCCGACGACATTGTCGCGGCGATCCTCGCCGCCGCTCGCACCGCCGAGCGCGAGCGGGCCGCGGCCGCGCAGGGTCGCGACCTGGCGGGCATCCGGATGCTCGTGACCGCCGGCGGCACCCGCGAGGCGATCGACCCAGTGCGGTATCTGGGCAACCGTTCCTCGGGCAAGCAGGGCGTCGCCCTCGCCGCCCGGGCGGCGGCGAGGGGTGCCGAGGTGACTCTCATCGCCGCGAACGTCGAGGTCGCCACCCCCGACGACGTACAGCTCGTGCGTGTCTCGAGCGCCGAGCAGCTCGCCGCGGCCGCGACCGAGCTCGCGCCGAAACAGGACGTCATCATCATGGCCGCGGCAGTCGCCGACTTCCGGCCCGATCGCGTTTCGAATGACAAGATCAAGAAGGAGTCGACGGGCGACACCCTGACGCTCACCTTCACGAAGAACCCCGACATTCTGCGCAACCTCGTCGAGGTGCGACCCGAGGGCCAGCTCATCGTTGGCTTCGCGGCCGAGACTGAGGCCGACGACGCGGCCCGGCTCGAACTCGCGCGCGCCAAGGTGAAGCGCAAGGGCAGCGATCTGCTCGTGCTCAACCGAGTCGGCTGGGATCACACCTTCGGCCGCGAGGAGACCGAGATTCAGGTGCTCAACCTCGCCGGCGACGTGCTCGCTGAGGACGTCGGCGACAAGCTGTCGGTGGCCAACACTATCCTTGACGTCGTCGTGGCCGAACGCGGCGACGACACCGCGAATTAGCGTTCGCACTTCACACAAGTCCTCCCACGCGGCGCCCGGCGCCGCGCACTCCTAGGGAAAGTGAGCCAATCATGTCAAATCTCCGACTCTTCACCTCCGAATCGGTCACCGAGGGACACCCCGACAAGATCTGCGACCAGATCTCCGATCGCATCCTCGACAACCTCCTCGCCCAAGACCCCTCGGCGCGCGTCGCCGTTGAGACCCTGGTGACAACCGGCCAGGTGCACGTAGCGGGCGAGGTGCGCACCTCGGGCTACGCGGACATCGCGGGCATCGTGCGCAAGACCATCACCGAAATCGGCTTCACTTCGAGCGACTACGGCTTCGACGGCAACCTCTGCGGCGTCTCGGTGTCGATCGGCGAGCAGTCGCTCGAGATCTCGAGCGGCGTCGAGCAGTCGCTCGAGCATCGCGAGGGGTCAAGCGACGACGAGATCTCGAAGCTCGGCGCAGGCGACCAGGGCATCATGTTCGGTTACGCCAGCAACGAGACGCCCGACATGCTCCCGCTGCCGATTTGGCTTGCGCACCGCCTCGCCGAGCGCCTCACCGAGGTGCGCAAGAACGGCGTGCTCGGCCACCTTCGTCCCGACGGCAAGACGCAGGTGACCATCGGCTATGACGACGAGCACCAGCCCCGCAGCGTCGAGACGATCGTCATTTCGACCCAGCACGACGCCGACGTCACCCTCGAGCAGCTCAAGAACGACGTCGTGCGCGAGGTCGTCACGCCCGTACTCGCCCGTGTGAGCGAACTCGATACTTCGGGCCTGCGCATCCTCATTAACCCGGCCGGCAACTTCGTGCTCGGTGGCCCCGCTGCTGACGCGGGCCTCACGGGTCGCAAGATCATCGTCGACACCTACGGCGGCATGGCACGCCACGGTGGTGGCGCGTTCAGTGGCAAGGACCCATCGAAGGTCGACCGCTCTGCCGCGTACGCCATGCGCTGGGTCGCGAAGAACATCGTCGCGGCGGGCCTCGCCGACCGCGCCGAGTTCCAGGTCGCCTACGCCATCGGCACGGCCGAGCCGGTGGGCCTGTACTGCGAGACCTTCGGCACCGAAAAGGTCTCGAACGAGACGATCCTCGCGGCCGTGCGCCAGGTGTTCGACCTCCGCCCCGCCGCGATCATCCGAGACCTCGAGCTGCACCGCCCGATCTACTCGAAGACGGCCGCTTACGGTCACTTCGGTCGCGATTTGCCCGAGTTTACGTGGGAGCACACCGACCGAGCCGAGGCGCTGCGCGAGGCCGCCGGCCTCGAATGACCCACGCCGTCGCTCGAGTCGTACTCGAGTCGCCGCTGCCACAGCTCGACCGGGTCTTTGAGTATGAGATTCCGGTCGAGTTGCGTGGTCAACTCCGCGAGGGGATGCGCGTCAAGGTGCCGCTGCGCAGTGGCGGTCGCGTCGTGGGCGGCTACGTCGTCGAGTTGACCGACGACCCCGAGTACACGGGACGACTCGCGAAGGTCGAGCAGCTCGTATCGGGGGCGCGGGTGCTGCCGCCCGAGCTCGCCCGCCTTGCGCGGGCCGTGGCCGATCGCCAGGCCGGCACGATGTCTGACGTGCTGCGCCTCGCGATCCCGGCGCGCTCGGCGCGGCTCGAGGGTCGCTGGCTCGACGACGAAACGGGGGAGCGAGCCGGCCGTGCCGCCGCAGCCGCACCGGTGCTTACCTCGCACACCTCGCTCGAAGCCAGCTACGGCCCCGAACTCCTTGACGCGCTGCGCGGCGACACGCCGGTGCGGTGGTCGCTTCGCGTCCCCGTCGGGGTCGCTGGCGCTACTCCGCGCGCGCTGCGCACGCTCGTCGAGATGGCCGCCGAACTCGTCGCGATGGGCCGTTCGGCCATCGTGCTTGTACCGGACTACCGCGACCTCGATCTCGCGATCGCTGCGGCCGAGGGGGTGCTGCCGACGGCGTCGGTGCGCCGCTTCGATTCACGACTCAAGCCGATGCCGCGCTACGAACAATTTCTGCGGGCGCTTGAGCCGGTACCCCAGCTCGTGGTTGGCACCCGGGCGGCGGTCTACGCGCCCGCGCATCGGCTCGGCGGCATCCTCATGTGGGACGACGATGATGAATCGTTCCGCGAGCCGCACGCGCCGTACGCACACGCGCGCGAGGTGGCGCTCATGCGTGCGCAACAGCAGAACTGCGCCGTGATTCTTGCGGGCCATGCGCCCTCGCTCGAGGCGGCGCGGCTGCTCTCGACCGGCTGGCTGCACGAAGTCCGGCCGCTGCGGCCCCAGCGGCCGAAGGTCATCCCGGCTGCCGCGACGCTCGGTGACGAGTCGGCGCAGCGCGAGGCGCGCATCCCCTCGTCGGCCTGGCGCGCCGCGCGCGAGGGACTCGACCGTGGCCCGGTGCTCGTGCAAGTCGGGCGGGCCGGATATCGCCCGTATCTCGCGTGCGCGAGCTGCCGCACGTCGGCCTCGTGCTCATTCTGCGGCGGTCGGCTGCAGCAGCACGGCCCTGGCGGCGTGCCCTCGTGCGCCGTCTGCGGTCGGCCACATGCCGATTGGACGTGTCGCGAGTGCGGCGAGGCGAAGCTGCGCTCCGGCGGCATCGGCCACCAGCGCACGGCCGAGGAGCTCGGCCGTGCGTTTCCTGGCGCGCGCATCGTGCTGGCCGATGGCGAGGAGCGCCTCGTCGCCGTCGACGCGACGCCGCAGCTCGTCGTGGCCACCCGCGGCGCCGAGCCGGTGCCCGAGGGTGGCTATCGGGCGGTGCTGCTGCTTGACGTCGAGGGCGCCCTCGCGCGCGAGTCGCTCGGCGCTACGGAGGCGGCGATGCGCGCCTGGTCGAACGCGGCGGCCCTCGTCGCCGACGACGGCGCCGTGATTCTCGCGGGGCAGCCGTCGCCTCCGCTCATCGCCCTGCGCGATTGGCAGCAGACCAATTGGGCGAGTGCCGAGCTGGCCGAGCGGCGCGAACTCCACTTCCCGCCCGCTGTGCGGGTCGGGGTGATCACCGGTAACGAACTCGAGGTCGACACCGCGGTGCGGCGACTCACCGACCTCGACGCGGTCGAAGTGCAGGTGCTCGGTCCGGTGCCAGACCCCGAACAGCACGACCGGGCGCGGGCCGTGATTCGCTTCAGCTATCGCGACGGTGTCACGGTCGCGGCCGCGTTGAAGTCCGAGCTCATTGCCCAGGCATCGGCGAGTCGACGTCGCGCGGGCGGGCGGGGAACGCCGTCATCGACGCTGCGCGTTCAGCTCGACGCACCCGACGTGTTCTAGTCAGTAGCATCGTTTCAGGAGGATCCATGCGAATCGCATTTGCCGGAACACCGCAGGCCGCGGCGCCGACGCTCGAGGCGCTCGTCGCCGCCGGGCACGACGTCGTCGCGGTGCTGACGCGCGAGGATGCGCCCGTCGGCCGCAAGCGCGTGCTCACGCCGTCGCCGGTCGCCGCGCGGGCCGAGGAACTCGGGCTGCACGTGGTACGCGCGAACCGGGTGACCGACGAGGCCACCGCCGAGCTGCTGGACCGTGGCTTCGACCTCGGTGTGGTCGTGGCCTACGGCGGCATTCTGCGCAGCCCGCTGCTCGACACGCCCCGCCACGGGTGGATCAATCTGCACTTTTCGCAGCTGCCTCGCTGGCGCGGTGCCGCGCCCGTGCAGCGGGCGATCATGGCCGGCGACGCGGCGAGCGGTATCGCGGTGTTCCAGCTCGAGGCGGGCCTCGACACGGGGCCGACCTTCGTGAACCGATCGGTTGATATCGGCACGCACGAAACCGCCGGCGAGCTCCTCGAGCGGCTCGCCGAGCTCGGCGCGCCCGACGTCGTGACGACGGTCGCCGAGATCGAGGCAGGGACCGCCGAGGCGACTCCCCAGACCGGGCACGCGACCACCGCGGCCAAGCTCACGGTGCGCGACGGGCTTGTCGACTGGCACGGCAGCGCGGCCGAAATCGACGCGCTCGTGCGGGGCGTGACGCCCGAGCCGGGTGCCGCCAGCGAGCGCGACGGTCAGCGGTTCAAACTGCTGCGCGGCGCCGTGGCCGAGACCACGCACGCGGCCGGCTCGCCCGGCGACGTGAGCGAGCGCAAGGGCCGCATCTTGGTGGCGACCGGCGAGGGCAGCTACGAACTGCTCGAGGTGCAGCCCGCCGGCAAGAAGCCGATGTCGGCCGCCGATTGGTGGCGGGGCCAGCGCGGCGCCGCGGTGCGCCTCGGATGAGTCGCTCGCGGACCCCGCGCGAGGTCGCGCTTGACGTGCTCATCGCGGTGATCGAGGACGAAGCCTACGCCAACCTGCTGCTGCCGAAGCGGCTCGAATCGGCCGATCTCCACGGCACCGATGCCGCGTTTGCGACCCAGCTGACGCACGGCACGCTGCGCGCGCTCGGCTTCTACGACTGGATCATCGCCGAGGTCTCGGGCCGGCCGCTGCGCAAGATTGACGCCGTCGCGCTTGCCTCGCTCCGGCTCGGCGCACACCAGTTGCTCGACACCCGCGTCGCGGCCCACGCCGCCGTCAATGAGACCGTGAACATCGTGCGACGGCGGGAGGGCCGTGGGCCCGCGGGCTTCGTCAACGCGATTTTGCGGGGCATCGCGGGCCGAGACCGCGACGAATGGCTCGCGCAAATCGAGACGAAGGTTTCGGATGCTCGGGAGCGGCTCGCGATCACGCACGCGCACCCGCGTTGGATCGTCGACGCGTTTGCGGCGGCGCTCAAACGGGAGGACCGCGCTGGGGAACTCGTCGCGCTCCTCGAGGCCGACAACGTGGCGCCGCACGTGCAACTGGCTGCCCTTCCCGGTCGAGCCGGCAGGGATGAGCTCGCGAGCGAGTCCGCGCGACTCCGAGCGCAGCCCGCGGCGCCGACCGCGCTCGAACTCGAGTCGGGTGACCCCGCCAAGCTCGAGGCCGTGCAAGCGCACCGGGCGCGAGTGCAGGACGCCGGCTCGCAGCTCGTCGCGCTCGCGCTGACCCGAGCCGAAGCGCTGCGGCCGGGGGAGCGACTCCTCGATCTTTGCGCCGGGCCCGGCGGTAAGTCGGCGCTCGTCGCGGCAGAGACCCTCGTCGCCGGCGCCGAGTTCACGGCGAACGAGGTGACGCCCTCGCGCGCCGGTCTCGTGCGACAGGCGCTCGAGCCGCTCGGGGAATTCGAGGTGACCGAACTCGACGGTCGTGAATTTGCCGAGCGAGCCGGCCGCTTCGACCGCATCCTCGTCGACGCACCGTGCACGGGCCTCGGCGCTCTGCGGCGTCGGCCCGAGGCGCGCTGGCGCAAGTCCGAGCAGGATGTTCGCGAACTCGCGGTGCTGCAGCGCGAACTGCTCGACGCGGCGCTGCGAGCGACCGCGCCGGGAGGGCTCGTCGCGTACGTGACCTGCTCACCGCATCCGGCAGAGACGACGGAGGTGGTCGAACGCGCCGTCGCCGCTGGCGCCGCATCTCCCCTCGACACTCGAGCGATTTGCGGTGAGCTCGCGCCCGATCTCGACCTTGCCGAGATCCGCGTTGGCACCGGCACCGCGGTGCAACTGTGGCCACATCGCCACGGCACCGACGCGATGTTCCTCGCGCTGCTGCGCACCCCGAACGAAGAGGAGCCCCCTCGTGGCTGACGTCCGCATTAACCCGTCGATCCTCGCCGCCGACTTCGCGAACTTCGCTGGCGAGCTCGACCGCATCCGCACTGCCGATGCGGCCCACGTCGACATCATGGACAACCATTTCGTGCCGAACCTCACGTTCGGCCAGCCGATGGTGGAGCGCCTGCAGCAGATCTCGCCGATTCCACTCGACCTCCATCTCATGATCCAAGATCCAGACCGCTGGGCGCCGCAGTTTGCCGAGCTCGGCGTCTTCTCGGTGACATTCCACCTCGAGGCCGCGACCGCGCCCGTGACCCTTGCCCGCGCGATCCGCGATCGCGGCGCACGGGTGGGGGTGGCGCTGCGACCCGGCACACCGCTCGCTCAGATCGAGGAGCTGCTCGAGCACTTCGACCAGCTGCTGATCATGACGGTCGAGCCGGGCTTCGGCGGGCAGTCGTTCATGGCCGAGACGATGCCGAAGCTTCGGCAGGCGCGCGAGTGGGCCCGCGCGCACGACGCCGAACTCTGGTTGCAGGTCGACGGCGGCATCTCGGCCGACACCATCGAGATTGCCGCCGCGGCCGGAGCCGACACGTTCGTGGCGGGCTCGGCAGTATTCCGAGGCGAGCCGGCGGACGAAATCGCCCGCCTGCGCGAGCTCGCGAGCGCGCACGTGCACGCTGCTGACACCGCAACCCACTAGGGTGGAGCCGTGAAGAGCTTTGAAGATCTGTTTGCCGAATTGAGCGAAAAAGCCGCCACGCGCCCCGAGGGTTCGGGTACGGTCGCGGAGCTGGATCGCGGGGTCCATTTCATCGGCAAGAAGCTCGTCGAAGAGGCTGCCGAGACGTGGATGGCAGCCGAATACGAATCCGACGCCGAGTGCCAGGCAGAGATGTCCCAGCTCATCTACCACCTGCAGGTGATGATGCTCGCCAAGGGTTACTCGCTCGAAGACATTTACCAGCACCTCTAGGAGACCCCCACACATGCTTCGCATTGCTGTGCCCAACAAGGGCATGCTCGCGGCGACCGCCAACGAGATGCTCATCGAGGCGGGCTACCGTGGCCGCCGCGGCGACCGCGAACTCGTCGCGTTCGACCCCGTCAACGAGGTCGAGTTCTTCTATATTCGCCCGCGCGACATCGCCACCTATGTCGGCGAGGGCGTGCTCGACGCCGGCATCACCGGCCGCGACCTGCTGCTCGACTCCGAATCGAAGGCGAGCGAAATTCGCGCGCTTGACTTTGGTGGCTCGACCTTCCGCTTTGCCGCGAAGCCCGGCGAGTTCTCGGAGCTCGCCGACCTCAACGGCAAACGGGTCGCTACCAGCTTTGTCGGCCTGCTCGGCGCCTACTTCGCTCAGCACGGAGTTGACGCCGAACTCGTGAAGCTCGACGGCGCCGTCGAATCGTCGATTCAGCTCGGCGTCGCCGACGCGGTCGCCGACGTCGTCTCGACCGGCACGACGCTGCGCCAGGCCGGGCTCGAGATCTTCGGCCCCGTCATTCTTGAGTCGACCGCAGTGCTCATCTCGACGCCAGCCAAGGTCGAGCACACGCGCACGCTGATCAAGCGCCTCGAAGGTGTGCTCGTCGCGCGACGCTACTCGATCATGGACTACGACATCCCCGCCGAGAAGCTGCAGGCCGCCATGGCGATCACGCCGGGCTTCCAGTCGCCGACCGTCTCGCCGCTGCACGACGAGACGTGGTTCGCCGTGCGCTCGCTCGTGCCGAACCGCGAGCTCAACCAGGTGATGGACCAGCTCTCCGACGTCGGCGCCCGCGCGATCCTCGTGACCGCGCTCCAGGCCGCACGGATGTAACCATGACGAGCTCCACCACCGACTCGCTCGCGGTTCGGGTCATCCCGTGCCTCGATGTGGCCGACGGCCGCGTCGTCAAGGGCGTCAATTTCCTCAACCTCCGCGACGCCGGCGACCCCGTCGAACTCGCGATCGCGTACGCGCAACAGGGCGCCGACGAGATTACCTTCCTCGACGTCACCGCGACGAACGAGAACCGGGCTACCACGTTTGACCTGGTCACCCGCACGGCCGAGAACATCTTTATTCCCCTCACCGTTGGAGGCGGGGTGCGCAGCGTCGAGAACGTCACGCAGCTGCTCGCGTCGGGCGCCGACAAGGTCGGCGTGAACTCGGCGGCGATCGCGCGGCCGAGCCTGATCGACGAGATCGCGGCGAAGTTCGGGGCGCAGGTGCTCGTGCTCTCGCTCGATATTCGCCGCAGCGACTCGACCGAGTCGGGCTTCGTCGTTACGACCCACGGAGGCCGCACCGACACCGGCATCGACGCGCTCGGTTGGGCGCGCGAGGCCAGCGAGCGCGGCGCCGGCGAACTCCTCGTCAACTCGATGGACGCCGACGGCACGAAGGCGGGCTTCGATCTTGAGCTGATCGAGCGGATGCGCGGGCTCGCGACCGTGCCCGTCATCGCCTCTGGCGGTGCGGGCAGGGTCGACGACTTCGCGCCCGCGGTCGCTGCCGGCGCCGATGCGGTGCTCGCGGCAAGCGTCTTCCACTACGGCGAGATCACGATCCCCGAGGTCAAGCGGTCCCTGCGCGACTCGGGTGCGGTGGTGCGCGATGTCTGAGCAGCCTGACCTCACGACCGAGCAGATCGAACAGATCATCGCCCAGGTGCAGTTCGCTGAGAACGGCCTCGTTCCGGCGATCGCGCAGCAGTGGGACACCGGCGAGGTGCTCATGATGGCGTGGATGAGCGCCGAGTCGATCCGACGCACGCTCACCGAGCGTCGGGCCGTCTACTGGTCGCGCTCGCGCGACGAACTCTGGCGCAAGGGTGATACCTCGGGCCACACGCAGGCCGTGAAATCGTTCGCGGTCGACTGCGACGCCGACACCGTGCTGCTGCGCGTGCACCAGGAGGGCGCCGCGTGCCACCTTGGCACGCGCACCTGCTGGGACTCCGACCCGAACGCGGTGCATTTCTCGTGAGCCCCCGCCTGAGCAAACGGTTGAGCCTCCTTGGCCCGGTCGTGTTCGCCGCGCTCGCGATGATCGCGTGGACGCAACCGTGGGCGCACCTCGTCCTCGACGTTGAGGGCACCTCGGCCGACATCACGGCCTCGGGCAGCGATGCCTCGCTGCCCGTCATGGCGCTCTCGCTCGCGGCACTCGCGGGCACCGCCGCGATGGCGATGGCGCAGCGCAGTTGGCGGCTCATCCTGGCGATCCTGCTCGTCCTGCTCGGCGCGGGCATCGCGGTCACCGCGAGCCTCGCCTATGGCGATCCCGCCGCCGGCCTCCTCGCCCCGGTCGGTGAGGCGACCGCGATCGGCGGCGAAAACGCGATTCGTCAGGTCATCGCGACCGGAGAGGTGAGCGGCACCGCGTGGCCACTCATCGCCGCGATCGGCGGCGTCGGGGTGGCGATCTCCGGCGCGTTCGCGGCGATCACCTCGCGCAGCTGGGCGAGCGGCGGCCGTCGATTCGATCGGGATGCGAGCAGCGAACAGGAGGCCGATGAGGCCGTCGGCGACACGCGCGTGAGCCAGTGGGACGCGCTCTCGGCGGGCGATGACCCGACCGACGAAGAATCGCCCACTCGCCAGGTAGACTGATCAGGTATCTGGCAGCGACACAAGGAGTCATGGGATGTCGAACGAGGACGTCGTTTTCTCGAAGTACCACGTCGAAGACGAAGGCAACTCGGTTGCGGGCTGGACGGGCTTCACGCTGATCTGCCTCGGGTTCTTGATCGGAACCGTCGGTCTCTTCCTCAACATCGACATCATTCTCTGGATCGGCGTTGCGCTGATCCCGATCGGTGCGCTTGCCTGGGTCATCATGCAGGCGGCTGGCCTCGGGCCCAAGGAACACCACTAAGCCATGATGCTCGACGACCTTCTTGCGGGCTCGCTCGAGGACGCCGCGCGCCGTCGCGCCGAAGTGCCAACTGCTGAGGTCGAGCGTCTTGCGCTCGCCCAGTCGCCCGCGCTCGACGCGGTTGCTGCGCTGTCTCCGCGCGACACCGTCAACATCATCGCCGAGGTGAAGCGCGCGAGCCCCTCGCGCGGCGCCCTGGCAGGCATCCCCGATCCGGCCGACCTCGCTCGTCGCTACGAGCGCGGGGGAGCCGCGGCCATCAGCGTGCTCACCGAGGAGCGCAAGTTTCTCGGCTCGCTCGACGACCTCCGCGCCGTGCGCGCGGCCGTCGACATCCCGGTGCTCCGCAAGGAGTTCATCGGTGAGGAGTACCAACTGCTCGAGGCCCGCGCGGCCGGGGCCGACCTCATCCTGCTCATCGTGGCGAGCCTCGACCAGGCGACCCTGACGCGACTCAAGTCGTTTGCCGAAGACCTCGGCATGACGGCACTCATTGAGGCGCACACCCGCGAGGAGTTCAACCGCGCGCTCGACGCGGGCGCCAAGGTGCTCGGCGTGAACGCGCGCGACCTCCAGACGTTCGAGATGCATCCCGAGCTCTTCGGCGAGCTTGCCCCGAGCTATCCCGAGGGCGTCATCAAGGTTGCCGAGTCGGCGGTGCTGCGCCCGGAACACGTGCGCGCCTACCGCGACGCTGGCGCCGACGCCGTGCTCATCGGCGAAGCGCTCGTGACGGGCGACGATCCAGAAACCACCATCAAGGAATACCTACAGGCATAACGTGACTCAGTACCGGAACGCGCAGGGACCATACTTCGGCGAGTTCGGTGGACGCTTCGTCCCCGAAAGCCTCATCGCCGCGCTCGACGAGCTCGACCGCGAGTGGACGGCCGGCAAGAATGACCCGGAGTTCTGGGGCGAGTTCCAGCGCCTCCTGCGTGACTATGCTGGGCGGCCCTCGCTGCTCACCGAGGCGCCGACCTTCGCGAAGTCGGCGGGCGGGGCGCGCATCCTGCTCAAGCGCGAGGACCTCAACCACACCGGCTCGCACAAGATCAACAACGTGCTCGGCCAGGCGCTGCTGACCAAGCGCCTCGGCAAGACGCGCATTATCGCCGAGACCGGCGCGGGCCAGCACGGCGTCGCGACCGCAACCGCGGCCGCGCTATTCGGCCTCGACTGCACCATCTACATGGGCAAGGTCGACACCGAGCGCCAGGCCCTCAACGTCGCACGCATGCGCCTGCTCGGCGCCGAGGTGATTGCCGTGGCCTCGGGCTCGCAGACGCTGAAGGACGCCATCAACGAGGCGTTCCGCGACTGGGTCGCAAACGTCGAGACGACGAACTACATTTTCGGCACCGCGGCCGGGCCCCACCCATTCCCGGCCCTCGTGCGCGACACGCAGCAGGTCATCAGCGTCGAGGCACGCCAGCAGTGCCTCGACCTCACCGGCGCGCTGCCGGATGCCGTGGTTGCCTGCGTCGGCGGCGGCTCGAACGCGATCGGCATGTTCGAGGCCTTCCTCGACGACGAGACCGTCTCGCTGCACGGTATCGAGGCGGCGGGGGAAGGCGAGGACACCCCGCGCACCGCGGCGACGATTGGCACCGGCCGCACCGGTGTGCTGCACGGCGCCAAGACGCTGCTCATGCAAGACGACGACGGCCAGACGATCGAGTCGCACTCGATTTCGGCGGGCCTTGACTACCCGGGCGTCGGCCCCGCGCACTCGTGGCTCGCGATGACGGGGCGCGTGAGCTACTCGGGTGCGACCGACACCGAGGCGATGGAGGCCATGCGCCTGCTCTCGCGCACCGAGGGCATCATTCCTGCGATCGAGTCGGCGCACGCGCTTGCCGGCGCGATCAAGATCGGGCAGCAGCTCGGCCCCTCGGCGACGATCATCGTGTCGCTCTCGGGCCGCGGCGACAAAGACATGGAGACCGCAATGAACTACTTCGAGCTCAGCGACGCGAGCCGCGTGATCGGAGGCGACAAGTGAGCACGTCTCAGGTCGAGCGCGCCATCGACGCCGCCCGCACCGAGCGCCGGGGCGCCTTCATCGGCTACCTTCCCGCCGGTTTCCCGAACCTTGACGCCTCCGTTGATGCCGCGATTGCGCTCTCGCGGGCCGGCGCCGACGTCATCGAGTTCGGGGTTCCCTACTCCGACCCGGTGATGGACGGCCCCGTGATTCAGGCCGCCTGCCAGCAGGCCCTCGCCTCGGGCTTCCGCGTGAGCGACCTGTTCCGCGCGATCGAGCGGGTGCGCGCCGAGGTCGACACGCCCATCCTAGTGATGAGCTACATCAACCTCATGTTGCAGCACGGCATCGACGCGTTCGCGGCCGACCTCGGCTCGGCGGGCGGCGCGGGCGCGATCACGCCAGATCTGATCCCCGACGAGGCCGACGAATGGCTCGCGGCGGCGAGCGCGCACGATCTCGACCGGGTGTTCCTCGCGGCGCCGACGTCGAGTGACGAGCGCCTCGAGAAGATCATCGCCTCGTCGCGCGGCTTCGTGTACACCGTCTCGACGATGGGCATCACCGGCGCGCGCGCCGACGTCGACCACGCCGCGCGCGTGCTGGCCGACCGGCTTCACCAGGCCGGCTGCGAGCGGGCCTGCGTTGGCATCGGCATCTCGACCGGCGAGCAGGTTCGCGACGTGCTCGACTACGCCGAGGGCGCGATCGTCGGCTCGGCGCTCGTGCGCTCGCTCGGCGAGGGCCTCGACTCGCTCACCGACACCGCCCGCTCACTCGCACAGGGAACGGAGCGCTAGTGCCCGCGCCGACCTCGATTCCATCGCCGCCCGCCGAGTGGGCGGCCTTCTCGATCGGCCCCTTGACGCTGCACGTCTACGCCCTCGTCATCGTGCTCGGCATCGTCTTCGCGGTGTGGTGGACGAACCGGCGTCTGACTGCGCGCGGCGGCGAGCCGTGGATCATCATCGACATTGCGGTGCCCGCGGTGATCCTCGGCCTGCTCGGCGCGCGGCTCTACCACGTGGCGACGCACCCGGCCGACTACTTCTACGAGGGCGCCGACTGGTGGCGCGTGTTTGCCATCTGGGAGGGCGGCAACGCGATCATCGGCGGCCTCATCGGCGGCGCGATCGGCGCGTACATCGTCTGCCGCATGCGCGGCATCCGCTTCCTTAGTTTCGCGGATGCGGTGGCCCCGGCCCTGCTCGCGGCGCAGGCAATCGGCCGCATTGGCAACTGGTTTAACCACGAGCTGTTCGGCTGGCCGACCGATCTGCCCTGGGGCCTCGAGATTCCGCAGCCGAATGCGGCGATTCCCGAAGGGCTGCCCGCCGGCACGCTGTTTCACCCGACTTTCCTCTACGAGATGCTCTGGAACCTCGTCGGCATCGGCGTGATTCTCGTGCTCGAGCGGATGTTCCGGATGCGCTGGGGCAAGACGGTCGCGATCTACTTCATCTGGTACGGCGTGGGTCGCATGATGATCGAGTCGATCCGCGTCGACTACTCCGAGGTCATCCTCGGCCTGCGCTCGAACGTGTTCGGCGCGCTCGTGCTCGCGCTGATCGGCGTCGTGCTCTTCATCGTGCAGACGCGGCGCTACCGAAGCAACGAGCAGTCGATCTACGCCGACGACCATGTCTGGAGCGAAGACGACGACGCCGAGACGCCCGACCCCGAGGAATCTCCCGTGGCGGTCACGGCCGGCGTCAACGAAGCTGTAACCACCACCGACAAGAATGGCTCCGACGAGTCGAAGTAATCGACTCGTTCTCGCGAACTACGAAGAGGTCAACATGACACGACGCGCGAAAATTGTCGCGACGCTCGGCCCCGCGGTGTCCTCGCCGGAGGGTATCCGAAGCCTGCTGACGGCCGGCGTCAACGTGACGCGATTCAACCTCAGCCATGGCGACCACGAGGTGCACACGACCAACTACGGCTACGTGCGCGACGCATCCGAAGAACTCGGCCTGCCGGCGGCGGTGCTCGTCGACCTGCAGGGCCCGAAGATCCGCCTCAGCAAGTTTGAGGCCGGCCCGTACCAGCTCGACAAGGGCGACACCTTCAAGATCACCGTCGACGACATCGTCGGCAACCAGCAGATCGTCAGCACCACCTTCAAGGGGCTCACCGGCGACGTGCGCCCCGGCGACCCGATTCTCATCGACGACGGCCGCGTCGCGCTGCGCGCGACCGAGGTGACCGACACGACCGTCACCGCGGTCGTCGAGGTGGGCGGCCCCGTCTCGAACAACAAGGGCATCAACCTGCCCGGCGTCGCGGTCAACGTGCCCGCGCTGAGCGAGAAAGACGAAGACGACCTCCGCTGGGGTCTGCGCATCGGCGCCGACATCATCGCGCTCTCGTTCGTTCGTGGCCCCGAGGACATCACTCGGGTGCACGAGATTATGGACGAGGAGGGCGTTCGCCTGCCCGTCATCGCGAAGGTCGAGAAGCCACAGGCCGTCGACCGCCTCGCCGACATCGTCGATGCCTTCGACGGCATCATGGTGGCCCGCGGCGACCTCGGCGTCGAGCTGCCCCTCGAGCAGGTGCCGATCGTGCAGAAGCGTGCGATCGAGCTCGCACGCCGCCGAGCGAAGCCGGTGATCGTGGCGACGCAGATGCTCGAGTCGATGATTTCGAGCCCGCGCCCGACCCGTGCCGAGGCCTCGGACTGCGCGAACGCGGTGCTCGATGGCGCCGATGCGCTCATGCTCTCGGGCGAGACGAGCGTCGGCGAGTACCCGATCATCACGGTCGAGACGATGGCGCGCATCATCGAGTCGACTGAGGAGCACGGGCTGAGCATGATTCCGCCGCTCGGCACCCAACCCTTCACCCAGGGCGGCGTCATCACCCTCGCCGCGACGGAGGTCGGTGAGTTCCTCGGCGCGAAGTACTACTGCGTCTTCACCGAGTCAGGCGACTCGGTGCGCCGCCTGTCGCGGCTGCGCCCGCAGATCCCGATGCTCGGCTTCACTCCGAGCGCGGCGATTCGTCGCCGCATGAACCTCAACTGGGGCGTCGACGGCATCATCGTCGAGCGCAAGAAGCACACCGATGAGCTGTTCCTCCAAGTCGATGAGTACCTCATCTCAACCGGCAAGGCGCAGCGCGGTGACAAAGTCATCGTCATTGCCGGTTCCCCTCCGGGAGTTCCCGGCTCGACGAACGACCTGCGCGTGCACCGCGTAGGCGACGCCCTCGACGCGGTGGCGCCGGCCTACGAGGGGCGCCACTCCCGCAAGGGCTAGCGGCTCGCGCGTACGAACAGGGCTGCCACGATCGAACTGATCGTGGCAGCCCTGGTCGTACGCGGGGGGGCAGG